>JAIOPF010000162.1 GCA_021414045.1 Deltaproteobacteria bacterium
ATCCTCCCGCATCTGCGACGAGAAAAGTTTTCGGGGCCTGCTTGCAGCCAAAGAGAAGGTTTCGAGTCCCTACTTCTCGGTTCGGTACATGAAGCGCCCAGGGGATTCCTTTCGCCTAGGCATCGTCCTGCCAAAAAAAAAATTCGCCGCGTGATTGATCGAAATCGGCTGAAAAGGATCGCGCGGGAGAATTTTCGTCGCAATCGGTTCGAACTCCCCGTTTGGGATTATCTGGTCTATTTTTTTGATACCGCCGTCAAAACCGAATCTAAGGTTCTGACAGAGGATTTTTTGCGTGTATTTGCAGAGCTTCGGCGCCGTTCTCGGTAAATTTCTTCAGGGACGTCAAAGGAGGAAAAAGACTTCTCGTTTCCGGCCATTCAGTGCATAAGAAGGCGCCGCGCGGAAAGCACGGAAATCCCGCGGGATGCATGAAAGGAATCGCTTGAAATCCTTCATGATTTTTAGCATTCGGCTGTACAAACGCTGGCTTTCTCCCCTGCTTCCCCCAGCCTGTCGTTTCGAGCCGACCTGTTCGGTTTATGCTTTAGAGTGTTTGCGCCTTCACCCAACAGGGAGGGCTATTGGATTGATTTTGCGTCGATTGGCTCGTTGCCAGCCTTTCTGTGCGGGTGGCCATGATCCGGTTCCGACACCGAAATGACCCCAGAGGAGGGGCGAAAAGACTTTATGGAAAAGAGAACTTTACTTGCGGTGGTGCTAAGCGCCGCTGTTTTTATTATTTATTATGGATTTTTTTACACGCCTCCGCCCCCGGTGAAGTCGCCGGTCATCGCAACCGCGGCCACCTCCCCGAGCGCAACTCCCGGCGTTTTAGGGACCGCCCCGGCGGTTGCCAGTCCCTCGGGTTCGATGGCGGTGATTCCGCCGGTCAATAACACCCCAGAAGTTCGAAACAGCCTCGATAGTTCCGTCGTTCAGGCCCAGATTTCGTCCCACACCGGCCTTCCTGCCGAATGGCAATTAAAAAAGTATTTCATCAAGCCCGATAATAAAGGTCCGAATATTAATTTATTACAGGACATCGTGGGCTCCTTACCCATGGGGCTACTACTTTTTCCGGGTCAGGCCCCGGTGCAACCGAACTACACTCTGGCCCAGCCGGCGGGGAACGCCTTGAATTATCAGGCTCAAGTCGGAGATATCGCCTTACAAGAAAAGCTCGAATTTCTTCCCACCGAGTACACCCTGCAAATTAGTTTGGTTCTCGAAAATCGTGGGACGAATCCGGCGGCCCTGAGCCCGGGCCTTCGACTCGAAGTCGAACAGAGTCCGCCTAGCCAAAAGGGTTTTCTAATCTTTAAAGAAGCTCCGAATTTCAAATTTCCGGTCTATCGTGTGGGAACCGGAGTGAAGCGCCAGCACAATGTCCAGAAATTGGGCGCTTTCCAGGAAGAGGTGGGGGAAATTTCCTGGGCTGGACTTGAAGACCATTATTTTCTGCGCATGATGCTGGCTCGCAATGTTTCGGCGCAGAACCGCGTGGCCTATGGGAATAACGGCAACGCCGTCTTCACTCAGCTGCAATACGGTCCCGAGAGCTTGGCCCCCGGACAAAAACGCGAATACCAGTTCACGCTTTATTTCGGACCCAAAGACCCCGCGCTCTTGAAAAAGTTCGGCGAAGCCCAGCTGGATAAGGCGGTTGACTACGGCTGGTTCGGATTCATCGCCCTGCCCATTCTCACCGTCCTCAAGCTGTTTTATTCCTTTTTGCACAATTGGGGCTTGGCGATCATCGCTTTGACGCTTTTGATCAAGCTTTTGCTGCACCCGCTAACGCGCAAATCGATGCAGTCGATGAAGGCCATGCAGACCCTGCAACCCCAGTTGCAGAAATTAAGGGAAAAATATGCCGACGATCGGGAACAACTGAATCTCCAGACGATGGACCTCTTCAAAACCCATAAGGTCAATCCGATGGGAGGTTGTCTGCCCATGTTGATACAAATGCCGATTTATATCGCTCTTTACAAAGTCCTCTATAACGCGACCGATCTCTACCACGCGCCGTTTTTCGCCTTTTATCATGACCTTTCCGCGCCGGATCCATATTACGTCTTGCCCATCCTCTTGGGCATCTTCATGGTTTTGCAGCAGAAGATGACTCCCAGCACCGCGGATCCCGCCCAGGCCAAGATGATGATGATCATGCCAGTGATGTTTTCCCTGTTCATGATCTTCCTGCCACTCGGCTTGGTGCTTTATATTTTCGTCAATACCTCTTTGACCGTTCTACAGCAGTGGATGAACCAAAGGGATTTGACTTTCAGCGACCTATTTCGGGGTGGAAAGAAGAGTACAGCCTAGGGCTTGACTCGGCGCTCTGCTTCAGCCCATGCCCTTTCCTGATGGACCGAGATTGGAACCAAGACAGTATTGTCGCGATAGCCACCCCTCCCGGCGAAGGGGGAGTTGGCATTCTACGTCTCAGCGGTCCCCGGTCCCCTGATGCCGCCTCTCTTCTCTGGAGGGGAAATCTGCCGATGGAGGCATTAGAATCCCATCGACTTTACCTGGGGACTCTTCTGGACGCCCCGAACGGGACCCCCATCGATCAGGCCCTTCTTGTCCGAATGCGAGCCCCGCGTTCCTATACGGGAGAGGAAGTCGTGGAGATTCACACCCACGGCGGTCCCCTATTATTGAATCGCGTTCTCGAATCTTTATTGGGGCAAGGCCTGCGGGCGGCGGAGCCGGGGGAATTCACCCGGCGCGCGTTTCTGAACGGAAAAATGGATCTCTTGCAAGCGGAGGCCGTCGCCGAACTGATCCACGCCAAGAGCGAGGCCGCGCTTCGCAACGCCCGTGCCCAATTGGAGGGACGGCTTTCCAAGAAAGTTCAGGCCATGCGCCAGGACTTGTTGCGACTTTGCGCCCAGGTCGAGGCGGCCATCGATTTTCCCGAAGAAGATATCGAGCCCGCATCCTCCCCGTCATTGGCGGCGGATATCCGTCGTTCCGAACAAGAATTGACGACATGGTTGGACAAATTCCAAGTCGGCCGGTTGCTCCGTGAAGGCGTACGGGTCGCCTTTGTGGGTCGTCCCAATGTCGGGAAATCAAGCCTGCTCAATCGACTTTTGGAAGAAGACAGGGCCATTGTCCACGATCGCCCCGGGACCACTCGGGACGTGATAGAGGCCTGGATGGAATGGGGGGGAGTGTCCTTTCAACTCTATGACACCGCGGGAATACGCGAGGGCGAAGAAGAAGTGGAGCGGGAGGGAATCCGGCGTTCGGAACGGGCCGCCCAAGAAGCTGACCTGGTGCTTTGGGTTTTGGATGCTTCACAAGCACCCAAGGCCGAGGACCTTCTCATCAGCGGCTGGCTCAAGGGGCGCGTTTTGATCGTGGGGAATAAAAGCGACCTGGTCCTTGAGGAATCTCCGCGACCGGTACAAGGGGACTTTCCGATAATGTCGGGTACCTTGGGACCCTGTTGGGTTTCGGCGAAATCCGGAGTGGGAATCCCGGAATTGAAGGAAGCGATCTTACAAGCGGTGGGATTGGGGGGTCTTGTCCTGCGTGAAGAGGCCTTTTTGAACAATGCTCGACATCGACAAGCTTTGCTGGCTGGACTGGAAGCCTTGGGACGAGCTCGAAAAGCCTTAGAGGAGAGGCGTTCGCTCGAGTTGCCGGCCGCTGATTTGCGGGAAGCGGCTCAAAGCATGGAAGTCTTGCTAGGAAAAGTCTCTTCGGACGATATCCTTGGGGAAATTTTCGCTCATTTTTGCGTGGGAAAGTAATTCGGGGCTGGCAATAATAGGGAAATTTTGAAAAATAGGAATTGGGAAAGGCTATTGGGTAGAGTGTTGATGCAGATGGATCGAAAGACCTCCTTTATTTGTGGGGCAATATTGCTGGCATCTTGGTTGGGCGGGCTAAACGGGGGGCTGATTCCAAGATCATCGGCGGCGGAGGAAAATCCGGGAATGGTGGCCTCCGACCGGGCAAACCCCGAATCGAAGAGCTCCGATTTAAAGCCGGAATCCATGCCGACCCCCACGGAACAGCTATCCATGCAGATCAACCTTCCGGCGACCCGTTTGGATTTATACTCCAACGGGCAATTTCAAAAAAGCTATAGCGTGGCGATAGGGATGCCCAAGTACCCCACTCCGATCCGGGACTATAACATCTCTTATATTATCTGGAATCCCTGGTGGCTTCCGCCAGACAGCGAATGGGCGCAAAATGCCGAGAAAACCCCTCCCGGCCCGGGAAATCCCTTAGGGCCCGTGAAGATGTTGATGGAGGATGGAATCCGCATTCATGGGACCAATGCCCCACGCAGCGTGGGGCATGCGGCGTCTCACGCCTGCCTGAGGATGAAGCCCGATGATGTTCGGGAATTGGCTTGGCGGGTGCAGCAAGCCTACTCGGACAAACGTGATCCAGACCTGTTTGAAAAGTACAAAAAGAATTCCCGCAGCACTTTCTGGGTGGAACTTTTCCAGCAGGTCCCCGTCAAGGTGGAATATCTCCAGGTCGAAGCCCGGCCCGATAAGGTTCTGATACATCCCGACCGCTATAACCGCGGTGGTTTCCAGGAAGAATTAGAGACTGCCCTGGTCTCCCATCCCGAAATCTCCGTGAATAAAGAGCTGGTGACTAAATTGAAAAAACTTCGCAGCAAGGAAAGCGTCGAAGTCAGCTATCCGGAGCTAAGCGAATGGGCGCGCGGGACCGCCCCCTCCGCTACAGACGGCGAGGCCGGAAAAAAATCCGCAGGCGCTCTCTAACCCGCATGAATCGTGGCTCTCCGGGCGCGTCATAAAAAGTTCTCCCCGAAAAAATGTGCGTCATAAATGTCCGAAAGAAACGGGGCTGTGCCCGGAACCGCGTCATTTTCGCGGGGCATCGTGGCCCATGAGCGCATTTCCCGAGGGTGGGAGAAGGCCTTTGACGATGCATGGGGATGGCGTTAGTAAGAACGTAAGTTGTGTGTGGGTGTGTTTAGACCCTCCTGTGCTATCGGTTTCGGAGTTTAAAATGCTCGTTTATTCAAAAATTTATGATGTTCTTGTTGTGGGGGCGGGTCATGCAGGCTGTGAGGCTGCCCTCGCCAGTGCCCGCATGGGGGCTAAGACCCTTCTTTTAACCTCCAACCTAGACAACATTGCTCACATGAGCTGCAACCCCGCAGTCGGTGGTTTGGGTAAAGGGCATATTGTCAAAGAAATCGATGCTTTAGGCGGAGAAATGGCCAAAAATATCGATGCTACCGGGATTCAATTTCGCATGCTGAATATGAGTAAGGGTGCCGCCGTCCGGGCCAGCCGCGCCCAAGCGGATAAATTATTGTACAAAAAAAGAATGAAGTGGGTATTG
>JAIOPF010000163.1 GCA_021414045.1 Deltaproteobacteria bacterium
GCAGCAAGGAATCGCTGACCTCCTCGGCACGCAAGAAGGAGACGGCTCCGGCGCCCATTCCGATGAAGCTGTCGTAGTCCCAATAATGCAGGTTATGCCGGGATTCTTGGCCTAGGCGGGCGTAGTTGCTGGTCTCGTAGGCCGACATTCCCTTGGAGGCCGCAAAGCCCTCGAGGCAGCGCCGCATCTCCAAGACCTCTTCCGTCCGCGGAAGCGGTAGCCTCCCCTGCAGATATCGATCGTAAAACGGCGTCCCCTCCTCGACGATGAGCTCGTAGGCCGAGAGATGTTCCAGGGGAAAACTCTCCAAGCGATTCAATGTATCGGCGATATGCGTCAAATTTTGTTCTGGAAGTCCATACATCAGGTCGGCGTTCACCCGCTCGAAGCCAGCCTCGAAGGCCCATTCCAAGGCATGGAGGGCGTCCTCCGCCGTGTGGGCCCGGGCCAAGGAAAGCAACAGTTTTTCGTCCAGGGTCTGCACGCCCATCGAGAGACGATTGCAACCCGCGGCGCGGAACCCGCGCATTTTATCGAGCTCGGCCGTCTTGGGATTGAGCTCCAGACTGACTTCGGCGCCCAAGGCGATAGGAGCGATACGTTGGGCGGCGACGAGGATCTCGCCGATGGACTCGGCCGTGAAGAGAGAGGGGGTGCCTCCTCCAAAAAAGACCGTGTCGAAGGAGGCCTCATGGGGTCTCCCTAGAGCTTGAGCCCAACGGTCGGTTTCCCGGGCCAAAGCCTCCACATATTCGAGCTCCGGAACGGCCGAACGACCGATGCCATAGGAATTAAAGTCGCAGTAATGGCACTTACTGACGCAAAAGGGGATATGAATGTACAAAGACAAAAACTTCACCAAAATGCCTCTTGCAATAAAGGGGTCGCTGCTCTATCTAATCTTTCAAAATCCGCACTATTATAGAGACATAACCGATGTCCTTGTTAACCGATAAAATCAAATCTCTTTTGACGATCGAGACCTCCCAGGTTTTGTCCAGCGATGACAAGGGCAAAAAACGTGCGGTGGTGATCAGCATCTGCTCGCAAAAGGGTGGGGTCGGCAAGACCACCACGGCCGTCAACCTCAGCACCGCCATCGCAAAATACTACGGCAAGCGGGTCCTGGTCGTCGATCTCGACCCCCAGGGCCATGTCGAAAAATCCCTGGGCGCCCTGATTCCTGAAGGCGTCGAATACTCGCCGATGTCCACCATCCTCTCCGCCAAAAAAGGCAATGTGATGGACGGAGTCATCCCCACCGAGCTCGAAAATTTTTTCATCAGCCCCGGCGACAAAACCCTCTACGAGACCGAGAGCCTGTTGGCCACCAAGATCGGCAAAGAATACATCCTCAACGAGGCGATGAAGGTCGCGCGCAGCCATTTCGACTATATCTTGTTCGATTGCCCGCCCAACCTGGGCAATCTCACGCTCAACGCCCTAGTCGCCAGCGACTTCTGCCTGGTGCCTTGCGAGATGAGCGTCTTGTCCTTCGAAGGCGTCAACGACTTGGTCGAAACGCTGGAGACGGTCAACGAACGCCTGAATCCCCGCCTCAAGATCCTGGGCGTCCTCTTCACTCGCGTGGACGGACGCAATCTCAACATGAACCAGATCATCGAGGGGAACATCAAAAATTACTTTCGCGGCAAGGTATTCAAGACCCAGATCGCCATCAACACCGCCCTCAACAAGGCCCAGCTCGAAGGCCTACCCGTGTTCGACAACTACCCTTCCAGCTCCGGATCGGTGAATTACCGCGAACTCGCCGACGAGCTCCTCAAAAAGCTGAAGCGACAAAGCAGCACCCAAAACGGCAATGGCAATCTTAGCCATGCCGCCAACGCCTAAGTGCATCCTATCAAATCCACTTGACCTCCTCGCCTTCCCGACCTATCCAAAAACGTCGTAATTTCAATATTTTATCCATGACGATCCTTAGCAACTTTAAGCGTTTTTCCCCGATAAATTCTACAGCGATGAACCAGGGCAGATACTTCAAATTATTGGCTTTTTTTCTCGGGCTCACCCTGAGCCCGGCTTTGGCTCAAGCCCAGTCCGCGGATTATTTCGCCCAGATTTTCAACGAGAAGGTCCTGACGGTCAGCCGAGAAGGCGACGGTCTCCTCCCCGGCACCCTCCGTACCGCCCTGATCCAGGCCAGTGGACTTCGATCCCAAAATGCCTTCACCGTCGTCCGCATCGTCTTCGATCCCAGCGTCAAACGCGTCCGCATCACCAAGGGCCCGCTTCCCGAAGTTTCCGGCTCTTTGACCACCATCGATTGCCAAACGCCTCAGGGCCGCGGCTTGATCGAGGGCGTCCAAGAAAATACCGAAGGGCTGGATCCAACGGAAGAAATCGCCGGACTGAAATTGACCAGCAACGGCAATACGGTCCGAAACTGCCACATCACCGGCTTTCGGGGCCCCGGCATCCTGGTGCGCGGCAACCGCAACACCATCGAATACGACACCATCGGTTATCACAAGGCCAGCTCCGAAACCGCCATCGACTCTTCCGCCCTCTTCGACGAACCGAAGACCAACCAAGGCGCGGGCGTCCTCATCGGTGACGGCTCCAGCGAGAACGTCATTCAAAATAACGACATCGTCGCGAACACCTTCAACGGGGTCGAACTCAGCGCGGGCACTGGAACCGGCAATAAAGTTCTCTTCAATTTTTTCGCGAAAAATAGCGGCCGACCGGTGAAGGTGGCCTCCAACAGCTACACGACGCGACAGCCTCAGATCACCAAGATCGTCCAACAAGGCGATCTCTACATGATCAGCGGGATCGCCGACGCGAACTCCGACCTACAAATTTATCTGGGCGGCAAGGATGACGGCGAAGTCGGAATGGTCGTCGTCCCCGGCACCCAAATCCCGCACGAAAACTTCACCGTCGCCACGAAAAGTAAGGGCTTCATCCCGAATCAGACGAAGATCGTCGCCATCGCCGTGAGCCCCAACCACAACACCAGCGAATTCAGCAGCCCCATCATCATCCCCGGCCCCAACACCACCGTGATCGGCACGCCCGAGGGCGAACCGGCTGCTGCAGCTAAGATTGAAGCCGCGCCCACCGGCATCTCGAAAGAAGAACCAACCCAAGGCGAGACCGTCGAAGGCGAAACTGGAACCCCTCCCGAAGGCTCCGCCGTCGAAGCCGCCCCCAAGCCTCCGACAGCGGGCACTACCACCACGACCCCTGGCATCACCGTCACGCCTCCTCAAGCAGTATCCAAACCCACGGACAAGCCCAACGAGCCTGAGACCACCATCAATCTCAACGGCGCTGGCGAAGCGGGGCATGAACCTGAAGTTGGCGGACTCGCGGATAAGACGGCCAAGGTCACTTCGCTAGGCATCTAATCTTTCCTCCATTCAAATAATAAAAAGCCGCTCCCGAAGGAGCGGCTCTGCGTTATGGAATGCCCTGATTGTTGAAGGTCAAGCCTTCGATGGGAAATAAAGCAACAAAGGTGCCATCCCTCATTACCTTGAAAATCAACGTGATTTTCCATTTAAAAGAAAAAATATCCTTCACCATTAGGTTAATTTTACCTTCTTTATAGGTGAATATTATATTTCACCGGTGAAAACAACGGAATCTCCCCGAGAATGATTGAGTTTTCCCTTCTCTCCCTACTTGGCCCCGCCTTTGCTTTGTTAATCCGCATAGCCCGCTGCGGGGCAAAGGAGGATCTCATGTCGGTGTTCAAAAGAAATTTTCAAATCGTAGCGCCGTTGGTAGCGGCCTTTTTTTTGCTGTTGGCGGGAGTTTCCAGGACGTCTTCGGCCAACACATGCCAGTGGGGCGACAAGGAATGCGGAGAGCACGCAAGCAACGCGGACGGAGAGGGCTCTTCAGGGCTTACCCTCTACACTCTCCAAGCCTGCGGCGTTCGGCAGGACTATCTCACCCAGGAGAGCTCCTGCTTGGCGGCCATCAATGAATGTTACCAAAAATCCAGCGCCTGCTTGAATTCCGCCTTCGACATTAAGATCCAAGATTTCGGTCCCGGCTTGGATAAATCAAAAAACTGGAACGTGATGATTGCCTACTATACTTCCGAAAAAGGTCGTAACGACGCGATCATCCAATGCGAGACCTCCAAGCGCAAACAATTGATCGAGGACGCTTGCAAACCCGGCTGCGGCAACGGCATCCTCGAGGCGGGGGAATACTGCGACGGAGACAACAATCCTCATGGTGGTGCCTGCGCGAACGACTGCAATTCCGCTTGCGGCGACAATGTCGTCCTTACCGGCGTCGAAGCCTGCGACGGAGGTTCCGACTGCGACGCCCAATGCCGCTACACGGGAAAAAATACGCCTCCAGGAGGATCCATCCCCTTTCCCGATCCGTCGTCGTTTTGCGGTAACGGCAAAATCGAGCTGCATGAGGATTGCGACCATGGGAATCTCAATGGGCAGAGCGGAGAGACCTGCAGCGATCATTGCAAATTCCTCCCGCAGAAAGCCGTGGACTTCCCTGGCATGGACGCCGCCAAGGACGAATGCGAGGCGCAATTCTGCACCAAGACGGCCATGGGCACCCTCCTCTGCAACGAAAAATCCGAGAACTGCTTGAAGGAAAAACAGGACGCCTGCGAACTGAAGCCGGGCTTGTCCCTCACTCAAATTGGAAGCGGAGTGCAATGGGTCCATGCCGGCGCCACGGGAAAATCCGGCGGCGGCACTTCGGGCATTGTCGGTCATGGAAATTTGAATCCCGCCAACGGCAACCTATCGGGCGGCTGCTCCCTTTCCGGGGTCGAGAACCTGCCTTCGGAATCCTATGGAATCGCGGGCCTCTACCTCGCCATCGGCGCCTTGAGCCTGGGCCTATCCCTGAAAAAACGATTCTTTTCTTAATCGATGTCATCCCCGACCCGTCAACCCGGGGCCCCAGAGGGCCCTGGGTTTTTTTCAATGGGATTCCCGTAAAAACTTCTCCAGCTCCGCCTTCTTCTTGGGAATGCCGTAACGTCCCATCCGAGCGTAGACCGACTTCAAGGTGATCCCCAAATCCTCGGTCACCGCGTGCTTGTCGCCCTTATGGCGAACCAACGCCTGGATGAGTTCCTCCCTTTCCTCGTTTTTTCGCGCGGAAAGCTCTTTAGAGGATATTTCCTTGAGCGGCTGCGCCGACTCCGCCTGGCCGGAGGGGAACAGCAGGTCGCGATGCCTGGCAATCAGTTCGTTGTTGATGGGCTTTCCGTCGGCGAAGAGCAGGAGGTTGCGCAAGACGCCCTCCAACTCCCGGATATTGCCAGGCCAGGGGTAGCGCATCAACTCCGGATAGGCCCCTTGGGAAACCGCGCTAGGCTTGAGGCCGAAGCTCTTGGCGATCTTCTTGAGCAGGTGTTGCACGAGGAAGGGGATATCTTGCTTGCGGTCCCTCAAGGCGGGCAATTTCAACATCATCCCGTTGATCCGATAGAATAAATCCTGCCGGAATTTCCCCTCTTTGACCATTTGCGCCAAGTCCCGATTCGAGGCGGTGATCAA
>JAIOPF010000164.1 GCA_021414045.1 Deltaproteobacteria bacterium
GATTATTTTTACGGGAATCTTGTCGGTGAAGTGGATTATTTCACAAAGGATAGGGGCGGCATCATAGACTGGCAAAGAAACGGCACCTTCTTAAAAGAAGATGGCTATTACACCGAGCTCATTGGTGACGAGGCGGTCAAAATCATCGAGCAGGATAGGGGAGAAAAACCCCTCTTTTTATATTTTGCCTCGCTGGCGCCTCACTCCCCCTATGAAGTCCCTAAAAAATACTTCGACCTCTACCCTTCGATTCAAGATACCAATCGTCGCACCTATGCCGCGATGATCACCGCCCTTGACGATCAAGTGGGAAGAATTAGGGAGGCCTTGGAGAAAAAGGGAATGCTGGAAAACACCCTTATCATTTTCACCAGCGACAATGCCGGCCCCATCAATCCCCTTTTCGCCACCGGCGCCCGATCGCCCAATGAGAGGGAAAAATCAGGATGGCTTGGGAAGGACCAGAAAACGCCCGTCTCCAACTCACCCTTCAGCGGTGGAAAGGGGTCCTTGCATGAAGGCGGGGTGCGAGTCCCAGCGCTGTGGTTTTGGCCGAGCAAACTTAAGCCGCATTCCGTCGAAGCAGTGATGGGTCACGCGGACCTCATGCCCACCCTGCTCTCCTTGGCCGGCGCCACGGGCTCGGGAGGCCATCCCTTCGACGGAAAAAACATGTGGCCCGCCCTTACCGAAGCAGCCCCCTCTCCCCATGAAGACATACTTATCAATGTGGAGGCCGTTCGCGGCGCGGTCCGAAAGGGAAATTGGAAACTGATAAAATGGGCGGCGTTTCCTGGAAAAACCGAACTCTATGACTTATCCAAGGACCCCGGCGAAAAAAATAATCTCGCGGAGAAATTCCCGGAAGTGACGCGGGATCTTGAGGCTAGGCTGATGGCTTACGCCCAGGAACAGAAAACCAGCGAATGGATCAAGGTTCAGCCCCAGTTTTTAGGAGCTCAAGGCAAAACGGTCTTCGATCCCGATTTCGACATCGACGACGGAGGACTTCCCCGAGAAAAGCCGAATCTACCTTCTCCTTAGAGGTTGGGGCTTTTCGATTATGCCCTTGACAGCGAGGAACTAAATTAGAAAGGCTTCACGAAATAAATTGAGGGCTTCCACATCATTCTTTGTTAAAGAGGCATCGTATTAATGAAAAAGTTTTTCTTATTACTCTCCATCATCATCCTGGGATACATTCCTAAGGCAACAGCGCATACCCTTTACCTTGCCACCAGCGCAAATCGTCTCGCCTCCTTCGACAGCTCCGATCCTCAAACCCTCCTTACTGACATTGCCATCACTGGCATCCTCGCTGACGAGGACATTGAAGGCATTGATTTTCGACCTAGCACCGGCGAGCTCTATGCCCTTGGCCTACGAACCGAGGGGCTCTCCCAGGAGGCACGACTTTACACTTTGGATATCAACTCCGGCGTGGCCACCTTAGTTGGAGCCGGCCCCTTCAAGTCGGATTTTTCGGATACCGCGGATAATTTCGGGTTTACTTTCGACCCTGTGTCCGACCTGATTCGCATCACGGACACCATCGAGGACAATTTAAGCCTTGATCCCGATACGGCGGTTCCGACGACGGATACCGACTTGGCCTACGCCACCGGCGATACTCATGAGGGCGACTCTCCGACCGTCAGCTCGGTCGCTTTCACCAATTCCTTTCCTGGCGCGACCGAGACCACGGCCTATGCCATTGATGGTGCACTGGACATCCTGGCACGGTTGGGCGGAATGGATGGCACCCTCCCCTTACCCTCTTCGGGACAACTCTTCACTGTCGGAGATCTTATAAAAAACGCAGCCGGCACCTGTAGCATGGATATCGCTTCTGACGGTACGGCCTACGCGTTTTTTAGCGAATCGGGCACCCCAGGCCTTTTTCTTATTAATTTAAGCACCGGAGAGGCGACGCCTCAACCTCCGCCTCCCAACTCCAATCAAATCGGTGATGGGATGACGGGTCTGGAAGGGATTGCGGTTTTTGAGGAATTCCCTCCGACGCCAACCCCAACCGCCACCCCTCTAGTGACACCCAGCCCGTCTCCGGCCCCTGGGCCCGCCCCCATTGTTTCGGGGGGAGGCTGTCAATTAGGAGAGAGTTTTTCGCCGGGCATGTGGTCGCAACTCTTCTTCGGCGCCTGGCTTTCGCTGGTTTATTTCCGGATACGCCGCCGGTAATGCCGGTTTCGAAAAAATTAAGTGAAAAAAAGCCTCTGTCGCGATTTTCGGAACAGAGGCTTTTTACTACTATGCCGGATCCAGCCTCTCAGGAAGATTTTGTCCCTTGGGCGGTTTTTGGCGGTAGGCCGTCGTCGGATCGAAGGGCCCTTCGGACGCGGGGGAACGGAACTTCTTTTGCTCCTCGGTACGTTCCACTCGGTTCATCATTTTCGCGATTTCCGGATCGCGCAAGGCCTCGTCCATGCGCATCACCTTCCTGTCGCCAGAGGCCGTCGTGACCACCACGACCGGACTGACAAAACGCACGCCGAGGGCGTACTCGGTATGACGGTACCCACCTTCCCTGCCGTGCCCTGGGGTACGCTGGATGGGAATCCCGTCGGAATCGTAGAGACCATAAAAATCGATGGCTTCGCTGGCGGGCGCCCCCGCAAACCGGATCGCGACATGAGGGGATACCACGAGCTCCTTTTTTCCTCCGGCCACTAAGGTCCCGAGCGGCACGCCCTGCAACTGCGATTTAATGTCTTGGTCGCTGCGTAGATAAAACCCCGATGAATCAAGATAAGCCGAATTCGCCTCGAATTCCTCGGGATGGCTATAGGAGGGGCCGACGATGCGCTTTCCCGCTTGCGAATAAGTTTCTTCGACGATGGTCTTGGTCGGTAGGCTCAAGTCGTATTTGCGGGCGAGAGCTTGGGCGAGGATCGGGGACAAGGGCACGCGGATAAAGTCTTCGTTGGAGCCGATGGCGATATAGTCGGGCATGACATAGGTTTTCACCTCACCACCGTCGGGACCCTTGAGGATCACCGCCTTGGGGCGCCGCAGAAATTCCGGAATATTGCCAAGCTCGATTTGCTCCAGAATGGCGTTCTCCCGATCGACCTTGCTTAGGGTTCCCAACTGTCGCGGATTCGTCTTGAACTTTTCCAGGTCGACGCCCAACACTTTTTCGACGAATTGACTTCCACTAAGCGCGTTGTCCGGCCTTTTGGGAAGATTGAGAAAGCCTCTTGCGTGGTAGTCTTCTGGAGATCGAAAACGTTCTTGCAGAGTCACTAGATCTGGCGCCTGATTTTCGGAGCTGAGCGCCTGGACCGTCAACTCGAGGTATTCGTGATATTCCTGAACGAAGGTGGGGTCGTCCTTCCCGTAAAGCAAACTGGCACGGGATACCAATCCGGAGACATAATCCGAAGTCTTGGAGTCGCCGCAAGCGATCTTGGGCAAATCGGAAGTCTTGCACGGAACGCTCCCCTCCAAATCCCGGAGCTTGCAGCTCGGTTTCTCGAAGGAATCTCGCGGAATGGGCCTCCCTCGCCTATCCGTTTGCCGTGGAGCCGCGATCTCTTCCCCGGTTTCCTGAAGCATAGCCCGCCCCAGTTCCAAAATCGTGTCCACGCAATCACTCACAAATGAGAGCACATTGCTCATAAAAGCTGTCTCCTCATAGAAGGGAGAGCAAGTTTCATGCCGAAAGTGGGAATGTGTAATTCTATGATTTTATTGTTTTATTTATCCGATCCCAAGAAGGGTTGGGCCCCGGGTTTGTTGATTTTACGCAAAGCGAGAATTAGTTCTTAATCAAAAACAGCAAAAACCAACAAAACCAAGACGAGGGTTTGATTACCCATAGGTGATCGACCGAAAATCGAACCTCCGTCTTACTTTCTCTGTCTTACCTTCTCTTACTTTCTACTTACTTTCCGAACCATAGACCTGCCGAATCAGGTCTTGGTGCATCGAACCCACCATAAACAAAGACTTGAGATGGGGTCGTTCGGCGGCGAGTTTCTGCACTTGCAAGCAACTGCAAGCAAGACGGAGGTTTCATTTTCGAACTAAAACGAAAGAAATCGATCGATTTTCATAACTCCGTCTTACTTACTCTTATACCCAAAACGAAACGGTGCGTTGGATGACCCAGAACATGGCGATAGAGCCAATGGCGTAGGGAGGGACGAGAGCGGCCCAACGCGGAAATGGGATGCGGAAGTGACGCATCAGGAGAATCAACGACAGCACCACCCCGATAAACAGAAAGTGACCAACCTCGACTCCCAGGCTGAAGAACAAAAGCGCCGTCGGAATATGCGCGACCGGAAGTCCAGCATCGCTTAACCCTCCAGCAAAACCCAGCCCATGTATCAGCCCGAAGGAGAACGCCACCATC
>JAIOPF010000165.1 GCA_021414045.1 Deltaproteobacteria bacterium
GAAGTTGTCTTTATCAGAATGGAAAAATTGTTTTCCGCATCAAATCGAGAATTTTCACCGCGATTTGGGCGGACGGGAAGCCTGGGTGAAGTCTCGAATCTGAGCTAGGCTGGGGAGGAACAACCGTCGTCCATCCAGCCCACGAGACTCGGGGGGAACCTTTTCCATCAATTGGAGAAAGCTCGGATAAATTCTCTGCAAGTTCGTCTCGCCGTCGAAAAATAACACGCGCAGGAATTCTCGATGCGGTTTACCGCGGCCCTCGACGAGGATGCGCGAGAACTCGGGGAGTTCCTTCAGAAATTCCAGGACCCGCAGCTGCAGCCCTTTGGCGGAGTCCGATCGGTAGGAACGGTCATGATGCAGCAATTCCTTTAAGCTATCGCGGGGCAGCATGGTTTGAAGCTGGGTTCCGTTGGAAACGACTTCTTGCAGGCGCCTTTGGAAGACCGGCGAAAGCAAGGCGGCCATACGTCTCGGATTACCCAAGGTACCGGGTATTTCTCGGAGCAATTCCTTTTCGGGATAGACCCGAAAAAGTTCTCCTAGGAAAGCGTCGCGCCAAACGGGGGTCCGCGGCACCAAGTGACTAGCGCCGAGGTCCAAGGGCATCTCTTCCGGAAGGAGGAAAAGTTCGGCGCCTTCGCGTTCCAGTCGGAGGTTGAGCAGCTGAATCGTTTCCTCGAAAGCTTCGGTCGTTTTGATTTGGAGTCGCTCGCGGAAGGTGCGGAGGGTGTCGAAGTCCAGGTGGCGGTAGGCGTGTTCGAGGAAACATTGGATCTTTGCCGCGGAATCCATTGCCGGTAACGAGCGCGCGGTCTCGCCGGTATTTTCGGGTCGGAAGACGAGATTCGCGATGCGCGCCAAACGCCTTCCCCTCAAGGCCGAGGCTTCCTCGGGCCATGGGGTGCTCCCGGAATCCTTGGGCACGTGTTGTCGGTAAAAATCCTCGATACGGCGATTCATTTCCAGTTCGTAAGGGCGCAGACCCCCGAAGGAAGCGGGAAGATTTGAATCGGTGGGCGACGCCTCTCCGACAGTGACCGGATTCGCCGCGTCGAAGCGAAATCGATACAAACCCGCGCTTCTTGGGCTTGCCGGGGCTTGAACTGCGGCCATGGCGGGAAGGGTTTCGGCGGTGCTTATCGGCTGTGGCGGAGGAGCGGTCTTTTTTTGGGAGATGGGGCTATACTCTTCCGCCCGGAATTTCACGGTGTGGTCTTCCCAATAAAAATGCAGGCGTCGGCCTTGCTGTCGCAGCTCCAGTTCGAAGGTTTTGCCGATGGGAAGCGGAATGGCGCGGCGAAGGCGTCCAGCGATGGCCGCCGCGTCCCTTTCCTCGCGCCAGGCTTCCCCGTCATAAATCAGGACCGGCCGTGGCAGTTTTAACACGCGAGGCAAGGCCAGGAGGATATTATAGAGATCGTCCACCCGCATCGTTTCGGGCGCCGAATAAACCTGGGTCGGGGGTTCGGAGGAAGGCGGTTTCGAGTTCTCGCTCATCATGAGGATCCCGTGACCGCGGGGGCCCGAGGCCTCGGCGGGTAGTGGATCGAAACCCGGCGTTCTCTCTGGCGTTAAAGGGAAAGCGGGAGGCGAGGAGTTGTCTGTCCGAATCTGTAACTCTCTTTCCCAGGAGGAGAAACCGGGACCAAACATGAGTTTGTTCAAGCGGGCCCCGACGTGAAACTGCAAGAGCATCGCGAGGGAATCGATCAAGGTTGTGGCGCCGCTTTGCGGGGTTTTCAGTCCGGCCCATTCTTCCAAGCGTCGTCCTAGCAGCAATCCGCCCAAGGCGGAGCCTTGGCGGAAAGCACTCGCCAGCATACTTCTCGGATCGGAAAGTCGCGAAGAAAGGCTAGTGCCGAAAGCTCCGACGGTTTTCATGGCGCCCAGCAGCAGATAGCTCGAGGCGATTTCCTCCGTGAGGCTTGCGTTCGAAAGGTCTTCGCCCGTGGCGGCCCGCACGGTGCGGGTGGCTAGCGTGAAAGTAGGAGCCTCTATGGCGAATCCCGCTGTCGCCGCAAGGAGCCTCGCTCCGGCGCCTCGGGTCAGTAGATTTGCTAGTGGGCTGCCCGCGAGCCGGGTCAGGACGGCCGCCTTGGTGAATTGGAAAACAGCTCCACCCAGCGCTATCCCGGCAATCGCGGCGGGACTCGTGGCTTCCGACGACAGTCGTCGCAATAAGAACTCGGCCCTGGGTCCCGTGGCGCCTCGGCCCAGGATGGCATCGATTCGGGTTTGGACTCGGGACTGCAATTCCACGGATTCGATGGTGGCGTAAAGATCCAGGGCGCTGTCGAGATGACCCGCAATTTCTTCTCGCTGGGCGAGATTCAGGATTCCTTCTTCGCGAAGGAGGGTGTCGCTTTCTTTGGAAATTTCGGAAAACTCTAGGAAACCGATTTCACTCAGGCGGCCGCGCAAGGGACTGTGCGCAACAGAGGCTGGGGAGGCTAAGGCCCCTCTAGCCGATGGGGGATACATCTGAAAAACTCCTAATCCGGACAATATAGTGAATAAAAACGAATTATTTGAAAGGCTTAACTCGCCGCGTCATTCTTTGTCAATGCGGCCATGACTTTTTGCATGTCTTCCCAGACGGGGCGTTTCATGCTGGGATTTCGGAGCAGGAAGGCGGGGTGGTAGGTGGGCATCAACTGAATGGACCCTTCGGGCAGGCTGGTCTCGAATTTGGCTTTCACGACGGCGGAGGGCCAGGGATGGAAACGACCGCGTAGGCCGGTGATCTTCGCTTCGCTTTGCAGCAGAAGCTGCACCGCGAAATTGCCGAGCCCGACGACGATCTTGGGTTGGATGATCTCGATTTGTCTCAAAAGGAAAGGCTCGCAGGTGGCGATTTCGTCGGGCGCGGGGTTGCGGTTTTCGGGAGGACGGCAATTGTGAACGACACCTCCGGTTGTGACGAAATTATTAGTATCTTCGACATCGATACAAAAGAATGTTTTGTCGGTTCCCTTGAAATCTAGCAGTTTAGCTTCAACTGGGTCGTAAAAGGTAATTTTGTCTTCCGATTGGAATAAAGCGGGATTAAATGGAATGAGAGGTTCAACCTCAGGATGCAATTTCCATCGCATGCAATCTGGTACAAAAGGAGCAATGACCTCCGATAATTTTTTTGTCATGACTACGTCAAAAAAAATTCGACCACGTCGCACGTAGGCGTCTAATCCTATATTTCCGAGACCTTTTATTAGCACCTCGAGATCTCCATCGGAAAAGGCGCAAGTAGCAATTTCTGCCGATGGGTTTCTGGGTGGCCGGATTCGTAAATAACCATCGTCCATAAACCAGAAAGCCAACATCATGGGATTGAGGGTCGAAGATAACTCTGCGGGGACTTGTTTCTTTGGTTTATAAAATTGTTCGCGCATAGACCAAAGGCTTCGATGGGCCTTTGTCCACACCTTCACGACGGGATATTTTTCTTCGCCCCCGGCGGCCACGGAGATATTTTGAATCGTGGCTCCCAGCTCTTTTTGCAACAACTCCGACTTGAATATGGCGTAACCCTCTTGTTTTTGACTATGCGAAAAAGAAAAATGAGCTTCTTTTGAAGAAATATGTCCGTCGCCTAATAGAGAGCCATAAATAAGGTTGTAGAGGGTGGCCGAAAGCCCTTGGCCCGTTGCTATACGATCTCCCAGTGCGAGATCTTGGACTTGAACATATCCTCTTTTTGTTAAGACAG
>JAIOPF010000166.1 GCA_021414045.1 Deltaproteobacteria bacterium
TTTGTTTTCATATTGACTTGTCACGTTTGTCCAGTTGCTTTTTCCAACATAACAGTTTGACAACACAGATGTTTGTGGTAAAAATCCTGAAGGCTCTACAAAGACTTGCTCCCCATTGACATAAATACCAATATCAGGACGAAATGCGTCAGCGTTGTGTGCTGTTATTACAATATGTGCCCATTTTCTAAGTGGAATCGCATCTTTTACTTGAATACGAAACTTGCGTTGCTGATGGTCCCAGATTTCATAGATTAAATCTGCTGTTTTGGCTGCGTGCGGCGGCTCTGCTTTTGGCTGAACTGGCGGCATAATTTTGCCATAGATTTCTGGTTTTGGACAGGTAAACTCATCTACATTTGCTGAAGAAGTTAGCATTAAATTTTGTGGAGTTGTTGTTTGTACTGACTGTGCGCCTGAAGGTGGACAAATAGGCGGATCAGGTCGGCCTGTGAGGTGGCGGCGCCCATGGGTCCAAAGGCCATGCAGGGCTTAATCGTCCAATTTGGCGCGGGCTCTTGGGAAAACACCGAAGCCCCGCTTATCGCGAAGGACATCAGAAACAAGCACGTCAGGAGAAGAATTCGCTTCATGGAGGCCTTTTAAGCGGGTTGTTGTTGTGTGACGCAATGGACGGCGCCCATTCCCCATACCAAGTCGCGACAATCGATGCCGATCACTTGTCGGGTGGGAAAAAGCCCCCGCAAAATTTCTAGAGCGCGGGCGTCATTCGCATGGCCATAAACCGGCGTCAGGACGACGCCGTTGGCGATGTAAAAATTGGCATAAGAGGCGGGTAGAGGCCCTTCGTCGGACTCAACCCGTCCCGGCATCGGCAAGGTCACGATTTTAAAGGGACGGCCGTCTTGGTCCGTCATTTCGCGAAGGCGTTTCAAATTTTCCTGGAGCGGAAGATGGTTCGGATCCGCGGTATCCTCTTCGACGGCGGTAACGATGGTGTCCGAGGCGACGAAGCGCGTGATGTCGTCGACATGCCCGTCGGTGTCGTCGCCCTCGATGCCCTCCGCGAGCCAAAGTACCTTTTGCACGCCGAGGTAATCGCGCAAATAGGCCTCGATCTTTTCCCGAGAAAGCGAGGGATTACGGTTGGGGTTGAGCAGGCATTGCTCGGTGGTCAAGAGGCAACCGGCGCCGTTGACGTCGATGGATCCGCCTTCCATCACGATGCCAGGCTCGAACATCGGAAGGTTGATCAAGGGCGAAATCCGCTTCGGTATCCCGCTGTCGGCCATGAGCGTCTCGTACTTTCCGCCCCAGGCATTGAACAACCAAGAGTTGTAAGCCGACGCATTCCCGCGTTTCAGGAAATTAGGCCCATAATCGCGAATCCACGAATCGACGGTGGGAACGCGATGGATAAGCAGGTGGCCCTCGTGAATTTTTTTCTCGGCCAGCGTGGCGCGAGCCTGCGCCTCGGCGGCGGCGTCGTTCACCAGCAGGTGCACTTTTTCGCCAGGCGTCAAGGCCTCGATCATCTGGGCAAAGACTTCCTGGGCTTGGGGAACTCGGTCCGGCCAAGTGACGGGATCCTTCGGCCACGAAAGCCAGGTCGCCGCATGGGGTTCCCATTCGGCGGGCATGCGATAACCGAGGTCGCGAGGCGTGGGTCGGGGGCTCAGAGTCGGTACTCCTCTATTCGGCGGCAGGTAAGAAATGGCCAATCCTTTCGAATCTCGTCTATCTTCGCCAAGTCGACTTGGACGATCAAATTTTCCTCGCGGTCGTGGGAGGCCCTTTTCAGGACGCGGCCGAGGGGGTCGGCAACGAAGGAACCTCCCCAGAAATTAAGATGGTCCTCACGGCCGGTGCGGTTGGTGGCGGCGACGAAGACGGTGTTGGAAATCGCGTGGCCGCGCTGCACCGTCACCCAAGCGTCGTATTCGACCTTGCCCAGCTCTTCTTGTCCCACCGTCTGCCAACCGATCGCGGTGGGGTAAAACAAGATGTCGGCTCCCTGCAGCGCCAAAGAGCGGGCGCCTTCCGGAAACCATTGATCCCAGCAAACTTGGACACCGATTTTGGCGAACTTCGTCGTGAAGGGGGTGAAGCTCAGGTTGCCGGGCTTGAAGTAGAATAATTCGGAGTAATAATTCTTGGGATCGTCGGGGATGTGCACCTTGCGGTATTTTCCCAAAAATTTTCCGTCGGCGTCGAGCACGCAGGCGGTGTTGTAATAGTCCTTGCCGTCCTTCTCGAAAAGGGAGGCGACGATGACGACGCCGAGCTCCTTCGCCAAGTGGCCCAAAAGCTCGCTAGTCGGCCCCGGAACCGCTTCGGCCAAGGCGAAATACTTGGGATCGTTGCTCTGGCAAAAATAAAGGGAGGGAAAAAGCTCCTGTAGGCAGACGATCTGCGCCCCATCCCGCGCGGCCTGCCGAGTTTTCTCGACGGCCTTTTCGATGTTCCGCCGCGGCTCTTCGACGCAGCTCATTTGAACCAGCCCCAAGGACACCTCGGGCAAACGCTCAACCATAGTCTCTCCTTCGGGTTTTTCGAGGACGAGATAAAGAAGGCGGCGGAAAAATGCAAGCCCAAGGGCTAGAATTTCGCGGCGACTTCGCGGGTGGTATTGGTGACGATCCAGACGTTGTTCATGGTCACCGAGTCCTTCTCGAAGTGGATGTGCACGTCGTAGTAGCCCGTGGGCAACACCTTCACTTGGGAAGCGGGAAATTTCGCGACGAGGCTTTGCGTTCCCGTCTTGTAAACCTCGATCGTCGCGCCCTTGGGCGCCGAAACCTTCAGATTGCCGTAGCCAGGCACCACCACTTCGGTGCGCTCGGTACCGCCCACCTTCACCTGCTGTTCATAGACATAGTCCTGCATTTTGACGCTGACCTGGTAGTCTCCGATGGGAACCTTGACTTCGATCCCAGGCTTGGCCGTTTGCTTCTTGCCACCGCCCGTCGAGGTGAGGGTGATGACGTCCGTCTCCGGCATCGGCGTCTTGACGAAGAGCATCCCGAACTTCCGCTCGGAAACTGGCGCCACGGGATCCAAGGCATAGGCCGGCAGCGCGCTCAGCATGAGAGCCGCAAAAATCCATCGCGAGAGCGTTTTCATTGTTTTCTCCCTATTTCTTCACTTCCACTACCCGTGTCGTATTCGTCACGACCCAGACGTGTTTTTGCACCGCCGGCAACATACCGGGGATATCGACTTTGACGTCGTAATGGCCGCGGGGCAGGATCTTCGTGTCGGCGGCGGGAAAATTCGCCACGACCTGACCCGTCTTTTCGCTGGTCACCGCGACCTGATCGGTGGGGTGCAGCGAATCCACCTTCAAGCTTCCAAAACCGGGCACCACCAAAAAGCTCGTTTCGGTGGGAGCGACGTGGAAGTTTTGCTGGTAACTGTAATCCTGCATCTTGACGTTGAGATTGTAATCTCCGATCGGAACCGAGATGGTCTCGCGGTCTTTCGGACTGAAGGAAGCTCCGCTTTTGGTGTTGGTGATCGTGATCGCATTATCGGGTTGCGGAGTATGGACCACGACCCGGCCTTCGCCGCGCTCCGACCGAGGGGCGAGGGGATCCAAACTCCACGCTGGACGGCTGCACAAAATCATCGTTGCGATCGCCAAAAAACGCCAATACCTCATGAGAAACCTCCTTGAATTGAGCCCAAGCCTTTTCCCGGAGAATTGTAAGAGAAGCTTTGGTAAATACCTACGGAAATTCTCATCCTCACTCCCGCTGGATGGGGTTTAGACGGTCCGGGGGATCCCAAGGTTTAAATTTCGGATGATATTTATTAAGCTATTGAAATTCCTTATATTTTAACGATAATAGATCCGAGGTCCTCATGTCGCTTCCGGTTTTATGTTTTTACCATGGCTATTGCACCGACGGGGCCGCCGCCGCGGCCGTAATCCGAAGCAAATATCCGGACGCCGAATGCGTCCCCATGACCCATGGAGAACCCATCGAAGCCGATCCCCGCGGCAAGAAAGTTTTCATCGTCGACTTCAGCTTTCCGCCGGAGATCCTAGAAAAGCTAAAATCCCAAGCCGCCGAAGTCCTGTGGTACGACCACCACAAGACCGCCCTTCCGATCCGCGACCAGCTCGGCTGGGGTGTCCTCGATTTAAGTGAATCCGGCGCCTCCCTGACCTGGAAACAAGAATACCCCGACGAAGCCCTCCCCAAGATCCTCGCCTACGTCAAAGACAAGGACCTCTGGGAATGGAAGCTTCCCGACTCCCGCGCGGTCAGCATGGACCTGCGAAATACCGTGGGCGTCCTCGATCCCAAGAGCGAAACCTGGAAGCAATTAATCGATCATTTAAATGAAGCCGATTTTAAGAAGATCGTCGAACGAGGCGAATACGCCCTGCTCAGCCAACGACTCAACATCCTCAGCGGAGTCCGCAATGGCTTCGAGCTCGATTTTCACGGACACCACGCCTTCGCCGTGAACTGGAGCCTCGAGGCCAGCGATATCGGCGAATACATCTATCGGGAGATGGGATACGCGGTGGCTGTCCTGTTTTATTACACGGGAAAAACTTGGAGTTTCAGCCTAAGGTCGCCCAGCGTCGACGTGAGCGAGCTGGCCCAGAAATATGGCGGGGGCGGACATCCTGGCGCGGCGGGCTTTCGCCAGGATTCCATCGATTGGCTACTCAAGCTCAAAAAATAAGGGCGGAATTTCTTCCGCCCTTACCTCGTTAAAATCCGAACAATTTCTTATTTCGCGGCAGCGGGCTTCTTAGGCGCCGCGGCCGTCGCGGACTTCTTCGCCGGCGCGCTGTCCTTTTGCGCGGTGGTCACCGGCTTCTCCGATGCTGCCGAGGCCGCGGGCACGGCGGCAGGAGGCGTCTTGCCCGCAGTGGCGGTGGGGGCGTCCTGCATGCAGAACTGGATGATCTTTTCGTATTTGCCGTCCTCGAAGGAGAAGGTCTGCTTCACGCCGTTGCGGTGGGAAGCGACCGCGGCGACAGGTTGGCCGCCGGCGCCGAAGGTGTACCCGATGAGGCAACCGGTATCGCTGAAATAGGTATAACGGGTGGGCACGCCCTCCTGATGGGTGTTCATGGTCAGATAGACGAGATCATGGCCGGTGCTGGTAACGGTGTCTTTCCCGTTCGGCAAGGACCCTTTACAGGTGACGGTGACGCCTTCCTTTCCGCAGACAAAACCGTTCGCGGAAAAAACCGGGGTGGCTGCCTGAAGAGGCAATGCGATGGCGCCCAGCGCCGCAAAAGACAGAATACTTAGGATCTTTTTCATGGTCTCTCCTTAATCGATGGGATCGGTAGCCTTCCCGAAGCCGTCGGGAAGGCCTAATTCGGTCCGGTCATTTACGCAATAGACTTTCCCAGGGGTTTGTTTGTTTTGGATTCCAGGGCCTGCAACATCTTTTGGTGGATGCCCCCGAAGCCGCC
>JAIOPF010000086.1 GCA_021414045.1 Deltaproteobacteria bacterium
CACGACCGCGACGATCTCATGACGAGCGACCTGCAAGGCCTGCAGCGAGGGCACGGCTATCTCGGGGGAACCCATGAAGACGATTCTCGCCATCGGGTGAATAGGCCTGAAGAAGGAAGCGGGAGGCCGTATTGAAACGAGCTCCGCAGCTTTATCTGACGACGACCTGTCCTTTCTTGACCTTGTCTTTATAGAGATCTTGCTTGAGCCGACTGAGCTTGTCGAGAATGAGAATGCCGTCCATGTGGTCAATCTCGTGCTGGAGCGCCACCGCCATCAAATCTTCGCCGGAAAGCTCGAACGACTTGCCTTCCCGGTCTAGGGCCTTCACCACGACGTACTGCGCGCGCTTCACGGGAACCACCAGGTCGGGACAACTGAGACAACCTTCTTCCCAGACGACCTCGCCAACCTGAAGCGTGAACTCCGGATTGATCACGACCTTGGGATCCCGCTTGATGAGTTCGCCCTCGTTGATGCCGACATCGAGGGCCATGACGCGCTTCAAGACTCCGATCTGCACCGCCGCGAGGCCGACACCCGGCGCGGCGTACATCGTCTCGAACATATCGTCGAGCAGCCTTTGAAATTCGAAACTGTGGATTTCCTCGGGTTTGACGGCTTGGGAGACCTCGCGGAGGCGTTTGTCGGGGTATTTCAGAATGTCCAAAAGCATGGTTAAAGCCTACTAAAATACCCCGATGGGGTCCACATCGACATGCAGGGTGACACCCGCGGGCAACTGCGCCTCGAAATAGGGCAGTTTTTCCTCCAAAACTCGGCGCATGCCCTCGAATTTCGAAGTCCTCAGCATGACCTGCCAACGATACTTCCCCCGGAGTTTTTCCATGCTGGCTTTGGCGGGTCCCAGCACCCTCACCTCGGAATGGCGACCAAACAACACCACCAGATCTTCGGCCAATTTTTCGCTGGCCTGTTCCACCCTCGGGCTTTGAGTGCCGCTCAATTTGAGCAAGACCACCCGATGAAAAGGTGGATAGGAAGCTTCCTCGCGGTAAACCCTCTCGTGCTGGAAAAAGGCCTCCGGATCCTGGGCCAAGGCCGAGGTGACCGCGTAATGCGTGGGGCGAAACGTTTGCAGCACCACTTCCCCCGGAAGGTCGTGGCGGCCAGCGCGGCCAGCCACCTGCGTGACGATTTGAAAGAGGCGTTCGGCGGCGCGAAAATCGGGTTGGTTGAGCGTGCTGTCGGCCAGCAGGATTCCCACCAACGTGAGGCGCTTGAAATCGTGGCCCTTGGCGACAAGCTGAGTCCCAATCAAGAGGTCCAATTCGCCCGCCGCAAAACTGCTCAATATTTCTTCGGTGCGCTGGCGACCGCTGGCCACGTCGCGATCGAGGCGGGCCAGGCGCGTCTGCGGATAGCGTTTTTGCAGGACTTCCTCGATCTTTTCGGTGCCCGTTCCCATCGGTTGAATTTCGATGGCACCGCAGGACGCGCAGACGTCGGGCGGTTTCTGATGAAATTCGCAGTAGTGGCAGACCATTCCGGCGGGACGCTTATGGAAGGTCAGGGCGATCTCGCAGTTCGGGCAATTCGGAACCTCGCCGCAGCCCCGACAAAGCAGGTAGGGCGCGAAACCGCGGCGATTGAGAAAAAGCAGGGCCTGTTCGCCGCGAGCCAAGACCGCCTCTAACTTTTCCGTCAGGGTGGGGCTCATCATGGTTTCGGGGTCGGCGGGTTCCAATTTCAAGTCGACCAGCTGGATTCTCGGCAGGATCCCCGCCGTCGCTCGAAGCGGCAGCTTGAGCAGGCGGTACTTGCCTCGAGCCGTATTCTCCATGGTTTCGATCGAGGGCGTGGCGGAACCCAAGACCACGGGAATCCCCTCTTCCTTGGCCCGGACCACCGCCAAGTCGCGGGCGTGGTAGCGGAATCTTTCTTCCTGTTTGTAACTGGAGTCGTGCTCTTCATCGACGACGATGAGACCTAGGTCCACCAGTGGAAGGCAGAGCGCCGAACGCGTGCCGACCAAGACCTTCAATCGCCCGGACTGGGCGCCCCACCAGGTTTGCAGACGCTGAGCCTCGGTCATGCCGGAGTGATATGAACCGACGGCGTCTCCGAAACGCGCGGCGAAGCGACCCACCGTTTGGGGCGTCAGCGCGATTTCCGGAACCAGAATCAAGGCCGAACGTCCGCGTTGCAGAAGCTCCTCGCAGAGCCGCAAATAGACTTCGGTTTTGCCGCTGCCGGTGATGCCTTGAAGGAGGAAGGGCTGGAAGGACTCGCGCCGTTCGAGGATCTCGGCGATGGCAATGCGCTGGGCCTCGGTCAGTGAAGGCGCGACGGCTTCTCCGAAACCTATCATCGGCGCGCGCGGACGGGCGCGCTCGCCCTTGGCCGCGGTGGATTTGAAAAGTCCCGGCGGCAGGAAGGTCCGCAAGACTTCGCCGGGCGGCGTCAGATAATGTCCCACCGCCCATTCGAAGACGCGAAGCAGAGTGGGCTTCAGGGATAGGTCTTCGGGCAGCAGCTCCAGCAAGGGCTTCACTTCCTTGAGCCCTTCCGGAAATTTCACCCCGGTCTCGGCCACGATTCCCACGCTAGTTCCTTTGCCCAAAGGAACGCGGGCCAATCGCCCGCAAGCCGGCATTTCCCAATCCTCGGGCACCGCATAGGTAAAGGTCATGCGGCGCGGCAGGGGGAGCCAAAGGGAGACGAGACGCTGATTTTCTTTAAGGTACGCCACCAACAGGGTTCCTATGTTTGAAATGGAAAATAGGACAATGAAAAAACCTCTATTTCTTCATGTTCTTTCCAGCCACTTTCGCTTAAAAAAAATCGCATGCCGAATCCTTGGCTGCCTTCAACATGGCTTCAGGCGATTGGAATCAGCGTCCCGCGCAGTTTTGCGTGCATTGCCCTGGCCCTTTTGTGTTTCCTGATCTTGCCTCGCTACCGGCGAGAAACCCTGCTCGCGCTGAGC
>JAIOPF010000242.1 GCA_021414045.1 Deltaproteobacteria bacterium
GTGCGGATGGGTTTTTTTTCAATAGGCTCCTCGTTTGCCATTCATAGTTCTCCAAGGGGCTCAATCGAACGTCCATGGAGACTACGGCTATGGGCCCATCTGGAGTCGCCACCATTTTGACATTTTGGGTTTGTTTGGTGATGACATCGGAATTTTCTTCCCCTTCCTTGGTGAGGACCGCGCTTCCAAATTTATTTATTTCTTTAAAATGGGTGATGCGAATTTCCCAATTGGTCTCCTTTTCGGGATCGACCTTCCATTCAAAGTGGACGGGCCAGGGATAAACATCGGAAAAATTTCCCGGGAAATAATAAGAATTTTTGTAGGCGCCAAGAACGCCGATGGCATGGCAAGAGTTCCAGGCGCTGATGTAGTTTGGAGAGTCCTTGCCGTATTTATCTCCCGCCATCTCCACTAATTCCCAGCAGAAGGTGGAATAGTCGACTTTCCATCCGAGTCTTGTGGTCATCATCTTAAAGATGAGCTGGGCCGTTTCAATCAGCCCGATGCCGTTGACTTCGAATCCTTGGCCCAAATCGTTTTCGCCATATCCTCCGGAGGCGAGGGTCCCAAAGAGGGCCAGGATAAGGCCTCCATGCCGGTGGTTCGGATCACAGTAATTGTTTTCCGCGGTGCATTCGACCGTCCCGGTTTCCGTCGGGAAGCAATTCTTGCCGCTGGGGCAGCCCTTGTCCGTGATCCAATATTTACCTCCTAGGGTGTCGGGTTTTTGGTATTTTTTCGGAGAATATTCCTTGCAACAATTTTCAATGGAGCCGTTATTGTCTCTTTCCCATTGGATTAGGCTGCCAAAAGCGTCCGCCAACCCTTCGTTGATCGCGGCCCCTTCTCCTATATATAAAAACCCCGAACTGTTTTGGATGACGGCGTGAATGGTCTCGTGAGCGACCACTTCAGGAGATAATGCAAATCCATTGTTCTTTAATGGGTCGAAAATCATCGAGCCAGTAGCAGGTCTGAAAAAGGCTATAGCAAAGGGCGAGTCGACCCTCTCGATAAAAAGCTTCGCGGGCGCCTTGCCGGCACCGTCGAGACCTTTCCAAGCGAAGAACTTCAAGAAGGTTTGGAAAGTATGGTTGATGGCTTGATAGACGGCGACCCCCTCCCGGTCGGGAAGCTCGCTGATGCTCCCGGAGGCCGAGGATTCTCCGAAAATTCCGTTGTTGTTGTCGTCCGCGAAATCCAAGCAGCTTGGCTCGAAAGCCCCTCCTTCGGATTGAGGATTGGGAATTCGGCAATCTTTGACGCGGGTGTCGGCCAAGCACTCGACGTCTTCCGCGATACCGCTCTCGCAGGCGAGGCGGTATTTCCCCTCGGCGCTTTTCATGGCGGGGAAATAAAATTCCTTGGGGTGGGTGCTGTCCCAACCTTTCGCTTTAACCATGGTTTCGTCCGAACCGTCGTCGTATTGGATGCGCGAAATTTGATCGACAATTTCTCCGTTATTGGCATCGACATAGACTTCGTATTCCTCAAGGGGACTTTCCCGACTGACTTCGATTCGATAAACCAGCCGACAGTTGCCGGGTTTAAAGACGAGATCCTTGCAGGCGATGGCCAGCGGATTCACCGGAGTTTCCGGTGGCGTGGCCTTGATCGTGGAATCCCCCGCCGCCGGATTAGGAATCGGATGAGAAAGGCCGCCATTGGGGGCGGTGGATCTTCCCACCGTTTTTTGCAGGACTCCCTTGGCGAATTCGGCGCCTTGCTCCATGGTCAATTTGGGCGTGGGATCGATATTCAGTCCTTCTACGAGAGAGACCTGTCCGCGCTCGACCCTTCCGTTCAAGGTCTGCAAGGAGGCGCCCGCGCCGATCACCATTAATCCGCGATGGTACTGCTGATAATGGGTGATCTCGCGAGGTTGTTGGTCCAGGAAGTCCGTCGCAGGCAAGGGTAGGGTGTTTTTCTCGGCGAAGGAGTCGATGAATTGATTCGTTTTTGGGTCGATGCTGGGGCGAACCTTGAACCCGTCTTTCCCGGAATAAATCTGGAAAAATTTCGCCTTCTCCACCGATACCGAGGGTTTCATCCGAAAATGGTTGAGCTCGAAGGTCGCGGTGTTGCCTTGGCGGTCCATGGTGTCGCGCACGAAGGCCGAGGGATCGTTGAATTTGGGCACGGCCCCCGCCGGAGCCATCGCGCCGTCCTTGTCCGCACCCTGGCCATAGCCGTCGGGAACCCTGGGTTGTCTCACTTTTTGGGTCAGAGAGCCCCAAATGCCCGCTTGATTGGATGGGGTCGTGGTTTTCTGTAAGGCATTCCAAAGAGAGCCGGAAGCCTCGGCGGGACGAGGATGAATCCAAAGAAGGGTCAACGCGAGTAGCAGACCCGGGATATTGGCAAATTTCACCACCGCCCCTCCTTAAACCTTGCGGTTCAATTTTCGCATTTCGGCGTAAAGCGAATCAAGCTTCACGCGCAGATGGGACAACAATTTCGGGTTGGAAATCACGACGCGAATCCCATCTTCTTCCTCGAGGGATAGAGTGGAAAATGGGACCGCGGTTTTACCCTCGGAGCCCTCGGGTGGATAGAGATGGAAGCGTCGCGTCATTCCGGTCGTGGGATCTTGGTAATAGAGTTCGTAAGGGCGGTTGGGCGCCTCCCGACGCACCCCTACTTTGCCGGTTTTAACGGCGGTGGAAAAATCCCGAAACACGATGCGGGCCCGCGCCTCGGCGGCCTCGAAGCTTTCTTGCGCGGCGGCACGCTCTTCACGATCCGCGGGCGTCGATCGCACCTCGCCCCAAAGACGGGCGAGGCCGCGGAAGCGCTCTTCGGTGATCAGGAGATGGTTGTAGGCGGATTGTTCCTTCGGTTGGACGAAGACGTCCACGGTCCTGGCCGATGAGGCTTCGCTGGCGGCATCGGCGTCGACCTCGAGGCTTCCATCGCTGTAGGAGGCCCGTATCTCCTCGGCCGTCATCTCGACCAGGCGTAGTTTTCTCTGAGATTTAGCGGCTTCCAACGTCATCTCGATTCCTCCAAATTAGGGATGCCACTTGGGTTGGTCGACCAAGGTCCCTGGTTTCAGTTGATGGAAATCTGCGTCGATGTCTTCGTTCGCCGCGGCCTCTTGTTTTCTTTCTTCGTCGAGGAGGTCTTTGGTCGTATCGGCAATTTCTTGTTCGGATTGGATGGAATCGCTCAGAATTTCCTTAATAAGATATATGGAACGAGCGAGTTTCGCATAACATTCCGGATCCTCACAGGTCCATCCCTTGGACGAGAATCCCAAAAACATCGCAACGATAAAAAATCCCATCAGTACTTTTTTCGATTTTATAAAACGTCCTCCCTTATAAGTTTTGTTTCGTACTCATGAGCTTCTAAAAGCAAAGGAAATGCCAAAATGATCTATTTGATTTTATTAGGTTTTATTCAAAATGGTTCGAAAGTTGAAAAACAGAGATTTTTCAAAAATTCCGTAGAAATGTAAATTTGAAACCGCTGTGAAAATCGATCTTAAGTCGGGCAAGAGCGGGTGGAGTCTCGACTCTTATAGGAAAAGTTGAGTAAAATTGGGGATCTCGTTTAGAATGAGATTTCGGGAAAATTGCGCCGCGATCGATTTCGAACCTGGCGCGATCTTTGCTCTGAATTCATGGGTGATTGGAGGTTGGCCAATCCGAGTAAAACCTACAAGGAGGGTTACCATGCACCGATGGATGAAGGCTTTTCTAGCGACCTGTTTGATCATGATTCCTGGACTCGCGGCGGCCGACGCTGTGGTTCCCGCGCGAACCGTTCCCGTGAACGCGACCAGGGTAAACCTGGGAGCGACGACCAAGCCGGTGAATCCCTCTCCCGGGACGGGGGGCGCATCTTCCTCCGCGAGTTCCGTCGAGAACCTCAAGGTCTCTCCCCAAGCGGTGCGTGTCCTGGGGAACGTCATCGACCAGCAGAATTCAGAGTTGGCTCACGAGGGATACGCGGAATACCTTTCCCTCGATAAGACCCAGCCTCCCACGAGTAAAGAAAAGGTGAAAAAGACCTGGGCGGAAGTCGAAGCAGAATTCGCCGCGAAAACCCGCGAGGACACCTGCGAGACCGCGAAAATCGATGCGGATTCCCCCGAATGCGCGGCCCTGATCAAAACCGCAAAATATCTCCATTTTACATCCCGCCTGGACCCAAAGGTGAAGGCCTATTTTATGGGGCAGCCTTGGAGTCGATACCTGGTCAAGAAATTCCTCAAGCTCGTTTTGACCGACACGGCGAACGCCGATGATTGGATTGCCGCCGCCGCGCAAGCCTTCTCTCAGAACACGGGCGAAGCGGCCAATCAAAGCGAGGCCTTGGCGCAAGCCGAGTATTCGTACCAAATCCAAATCAATCGGGTGGGCTCCGACAATCCCGGCTTCAAGGCGGCCATGCAGAAATATTCCCAAGACATCACCGACAAGGTCCTGCCCGTGGTCAATCAGAACCCGGACCTAGCCGTCCTCTTCATGAACCTAGGGATCAAGGCCTCGGAAAATCTGCGGGCGGCGACTCTTGTCCTGGATCTCAACGGTTCGAAAACCATGCTGACGATGGTCTGCACTCCAACGGAGGACTCGAGTAAGTTCAACCTTCAGTTCTTTCGTCCCGAGGACGCGAGATTCTGGGAGTTGAAAGATCAGAAGGATCAGTAAATCCTCCTCATTCCCCATGAGGTTCCCAAAATAAAGAAGAGTTTTTCCTGGAGGATCAACGCTTCAATCATTCACGCCAATTTTTGAAGGAGCTTCAAAGCCGGAGCCACGCGGATATTCTCGCGAGAGACATAGTCTTGGGTTCCAACGCCGGAAATCTGCCAAGCCTCGCAGTCCGGAAACTTCGCCTTGAAGTAGCGCAGTCCAGGATCGATCTCGGCATCTTCCCACTTGCACTCGATGGCCTGGATAGGCCTATTTTTTTCAGTCACGATGAAGTCGACCTCGCGGCGGTCGATATCGCGAAAATAGGACAGGCCCACCTCCCTGCCGAGAGTGTCTTGCTGCCAATGGGCCCACTTCAATAGATGGGAGGCCACGAGGTTTTCGAAACGCGCGCCCGGCTTGTCGACCAAGGTCCAATCGTATTGGTAGTGCTTCTGCTCCTTCTTGACGGCCCTCAACTTGGAAGCCCCGAACGGGGCGAGGCGAAAGATGGCGTAGAGGCGTTCCAGAACCTTCAGCCAGTTGGAAACCGACTTGTGGCTGACCTGCAAGTCCTCGCGCAAGGCATTGATGGAAAGCGGGGATCCCACCAAGTCGGGCAGGCGAATCATCAAGAGCTCGAGGTGGCCGAGGTCCTCGATTTTTTCGAGCGGGCGCAGGTCTTCTTGCACCAGCCGCGTGCGGTAGTCCCGGGACCAGCGCTTGGCCTCGATCTCGGAGGCGCTGAAATACGGCTCGGGGAAGCCTCCCCGCAAGGACAGCTCGGAAAAATCCTTGGCGGTCTTGAGGCCCAACTCCGCGACGCTCAGCGGATGCATTCGGAGGTAATAATAACGCCCCTGCAAGGACTCCCCGCCCCGGCGGTAGTAATCCAGCATCGCGCTTCCGGTCACCAGGATGCGGCGATGCTTCCCGTGGGCGTCGAACAAGCCCTTCAAGAGGTTGCGCCAATGCTTGTATTTATGGATTTCGTCGAAGACCCAAATCGGGGAGTCCGGAAACTCCCGCTTCAGGATCCTTTCCCGGTCCTCGGGAACGTCCCAATTGAGATAGCCGTGCTTGTTCTTGCCGAGGATCTTGAGGGCCATCGTGGTCTTCCCGACCTGGCGGGGCCCGCCCACGAAAACCATCTTTTTGGCCAGGTCGGCCTCCACCGGTTTTTGGAGATATCTCGGCTGCTTCCGCATGCGCCGAGGATAAGTAAACTTTAGCCCCTTGTCAAAAAAACTCGCGAGTTTTTTTGACCCTATAATAAATGATCCGTAGGCCCTTTTCCCTTCTAAAACTAGTTCGAATTTGAGTTTTCTCCGCAACTCCGGGCACTTTTCTCCGATCTATCCCCTGAGCCATTCTTTGACGGGAATCCTTCCGTCCATCTCCTCTTTCCTAAAAATTTGCTGAATCTTCGCCGTTGGAAGGGCCTCGCGCATTTCTAGTCCCTTTGGGTTGGCGGAGCGGGTGGATGCGTGGGAAATCCCAGGACCATATTAGGGAAGGGGAGCTCTTTGACTCCGTCTTCCGAGGCCATGGCCTCGAGGACGACAGCGGGGCTTTTTTTCGACGCCCTCATCCCGCGTCTAACTAGCCCCGCCCATCGCGTGGAACTTGAGACCCTGGTGTCCCGGCGCGTGGATGCCTTATTCCATCAAGATCTTTTGAATTTTGGCCGCCCCGGTGGAGGTGAGGGACACCGCCCTTCGCGAGGCGCAGGCCTTGCAAGGAAAGGGAGCCTTCGGCGCGCGCGCGGAAGTTTTATTGAAGCAAGTGACTCAGGAGTCCGTCGACGCGAAGGTGATCTTGCCCATGATGGGGGCTTCCATCGTGGGACAGGTGGGCAAGGTCTTGACCCTGGGCCGTCTAATGCGGACTCCCGCTGGCGCATTGACCCGTGGGTTGGGAGCGAAATGGGCGGCGACAGCATCGGGCTTCGCGGCCGAGGGCCTGGCTTTCGCCGGCTTGGGGCGTATGGCCCAAGGATCCGCGTCTAAAAGGTTTGGCGAGGATGTCGCCCGTTCTTATGTCGGATTGGGAGCCCTGAAATTTTCCGGATGGATGGGGAAGGGGCTGGCGAGCCAGGGATGGCAGAAATATGTCGTTCCACAGCTGACGATGTTTGGCGGTCTTCTCCTGGCACATCGCTTGGAGGCGAAATTCGGGCTGCGCCCCGAACAGGATTCGGATCATTTGGTCGCGGATACCTTGGCGGCGATGGTCAGCCTGCAGTTGGGGACGAAGCTGGGCCATGGTCTGCTCGGACGGAGATTTCAAAGCTTTCAACATCAAATGGAGTTAGCCGGCCAAGCGGAGGCTAGGGAAAGGCGTCCGCTCCTCGATTTTTTCAAGAATAGCCTGGCGCTTCCCATCACCCCCGAAGGATTCGGTTTTCCGGCGATCTCGCTCAGCGAGGGAGCGAGGGAAGCCGGGCCCAAGAAAAAAGTTCCTTCCCGACCGCCTCGAGCGCCGGCGCCCCATCCCAAGGTTTTGCTCGAAGAATTCGCCCAACACTACGACCGAATTTTCCGAAAGTTGGAGCAAGTCTTCGCCAAAGTCTCCGAACCCCAAGCCTCGCATTATTTATCCAACCTAGAGCAGATCGAACAACGCAAGGGCTTTTGGATGGAGCAAACCCAGCGCCTGGCCGAGATGCAGGGCGAAGAGAGGCTTCGTTTCGAACAGGACATCGGGATAGGCCTCGGCCTGTTGAGGGAGAAATTGCTGAGGGTAGGCGCGGAGATCTATCAAGAACCCCTCGAGATCGAAAGGCGACCCGGTTGGGGACTGCGATTTCGTCCTGAAAAGGATCCCGGAGAAAAGTTGGAGAAAAGCCCGCCAAAGCCCGCGGTGGATACAGTTTTCGCACTGGTCAATCGAGACGTGGGCTATGGGAAGGACTTAAGCTTAAGAGAACATCAGATCGCCGCCCTCCACGCCCTGCGCGGTAGACTGAGGTTATTGCAGTCCTTCGTCGAAGACGGCGCCACGCCGCCGCCCGAAGCCCTGGCCGGAACCATCGTGATGCCCGTGGGCGGAGGCAAGACCCGTACGATGGTGGCGGGCTTCGCGGCGGCCATGGAACTCGGTTGGATGAATCCCATCAACGGCGATAAGTTGATCATTCTTAATCACACGGATCAAATCCACGGGCAGAATCTTAAAGTAGCGGGAACTTTAAGCGCCTATTTCAAAAAGAAGGCCGGTAGACCTCTCAAGATCGGCGAATACAAGGCCGATCAGAAGGACGTCAGCGGGGACGTGATCGTGGTCAGCATTCCCAGTATTGCCGAGGTTGGCAAAGGAGACGCCTTTCAAAAAAGCCTGAAACAGGCCCTTGGTGATCAAGGTAAGGTCGCCATGGTGGCCGTGGACGAAGTGCACCACTTGGGTATGGGCCAAGGCAAGAGCCGCGAGACCTGGGCCCAGGCGATCCAGACGATTCGGGATTTGTCGCCGCAATTGTTTCAAATTGGATTTACGGCGACGCCGACGGGAAAAGAAGCGGGGCGTCTCTTCACGGTCCGTGAACGCGAGTTAATGCAGGCGGGAGTGACGCCGAGGACCTATCTGGTGAAAGTCGACGGGATCGATCTGAGCCAGCTCAAGATCAGCGCCTCCGGAGAGTTCGAACAGCGTTCCCTGCAAAGCACCTTGATGGGCCATCCGGAACGCAACGAGAGGGTCTATACGGCATTGAACGAGAGGGGAATGCGGGCTCAGAAACTTGCTCCCAGCGGAAAGGTTAAGTTGGAGCCGGTCCTGGGTTTCGGGCAGGACCTGAAGCACGCCGAGTCGCTCGCCGAGGACTACGTGAAATATTTTGCGAGACAAAGCGGAGATTTGGGAGATCGCCGTCTCGCACTGCTCGGAAAGAATCGCGGCAAGATCACCGCCAAGGAATTGCAAGAAACTCTGAGCCAATACCGTGAGGGGAAAATAGACGGCATCGTGGCCTTGGTAAGCGGGATCACCCAGGGACAGAAGGATCCGGTTTTGCAGGCGGTGGAGCGAGGCGAGATCGAGGCGGTATTTACCGTGGATGCCTTGGTGGAAGGGGCGGACCTCTTCATGTTCTCCCATCAGATCGGGGCTCGGCCGACTTTTTCAAGGTTCAAAAAGGGACAGGAAAGGGGAAGAATCAATCGACGAGGACCCGACGAGGTCAGCGCCGAGGGACAATTATTAAGAGATCCGCCTAAAATTCTTTTCGATGTTGCGGATCGTTACCACGGCGAAGCGCCCTTGATCCGCTACGGAGACATCTTGGGCATAGGAGGCCACACCCAATTAAAGAACGGCGAGATGCTGGATGCTTTCAGTGGGGAACAAGCGCAAGAAGTGGATCGAAGCGGAGAAAAAATCTCTCGTCGGGAATTAGGACGCCCATTGCCGCCGAAGCCCTTGCCAAAGCTAAGAAATCTCGATTCGGATTGGTCGCCCTTGATCGGTCAGCTCGAAAAAGTTTTGTCGGAATATTACCACGGAGACTTGGGGTCCTTGGCGTTGGATTTGGGTGAGGCGGAAGGATTCGTCTCGGAATTGCTCGAAGGAAGAGGTTGGAGGAATAATCGTTGGTTCTTGCAACGCCTGGGCACCTTGCTTTACCAAGACCGCCACGAATTTACCCGGGCGTATCGCGAGCCAACCCTGGCCGCTTTTCGCCAGGCCCTGGCCCAAATCGAGGCGGAGGGAAAGCGCGTCCGATATCAAACCGTCGCTAACCTGGCTTGGGAATTTTATGTGAAGGATCTATCCGCGAGCCAAGGCCCGAGTCAGAAGGTCTTTCAGCATCTGGTCTCAGGTCCCAATGCAGATCCACTGCTATTGGAGTTGTTGGAGGCCTCGGCATTGGTGAGTAAATTGAAATTTGTCGAAGTCGACCGAGAAAGAGTTCTATCCGCCTTTCGTCGCGCTTTGGCCCAAATTGAAGCGGAGGGCAAAGTTGTAAGTTATAGCGCCGTTGCCGATCTTGCCCGGACGTCATATCTCAAAGACTTCCCGGAGGAAGATAAACCGACTCAGAAGCCATTCCGACGCTTGATTGTCGGGTCCGATTTGGATCCCGAGGTGCGGGTTTTAGTGGAGTCCTCGTCCTTAGTGAGAAAGCAAAAGCAAAACGGACTCGACCGGGAGAGGGTTCTATCGGTTTTCCGTCAGGCCCTGGCGCAAATTGAGCTGGAGAGAAAGAAGGTGAATTATCGCGCCGTGACGGATCTCGCCTGGGAACAATATGTAAAGGACTTTTCCGAAGGGGAGAGACCGGCGCTGCAAACATTCCGGTCAATGCCATACGAACCCATTCACTATCCTGAACTGCTGGGGCTTCTCGATGGCTCGCCTTGGGTGAGTAAACAAAGGCGCGCCAAGCTTGATCGAGAGAAAATGTTGTCGGCCTTCCGCAAAGCCATCGCTGAAGTGGAGGTGGAAGGAAGGCCCGCGAGTTACCTGGCGGTGTCCGACCAAGCCTGGGAGTTCTATGTCAAAGAACTTCCTGAGGGACAAAGGCCCAGTCTAAATACCTTTCGAGGTTTTGCGATCGGATCAAGAATCGATCCGGAGGTATGGGCCCTTTTAGAGGCCTCGGCCATGGTGAGTAGAAAATCGCAAATCGATGTAGATCGGGAGAGAGCCTTGTCGGTTTTTCATAGAGCGCTGGCTGAAATCGAGGACCAGAAGAGGAAAGCGACGTATCTAGATGTCGTGCAACTCGCTTGGAAACTATACTGCGAAGGCCTTCCTGGACATGAACGGCCAAGTCAGACGCCTTTCAGGAGCTTGGTCTACGGATCCACCGCCGATCCCGAGTTCCTATCGCTATTGGAGACCTCCGCTTTTGTAAAGAAAGGGAGATATTAGAGGAAAAGTAATATGAAAAAAATTTGCTCTCTCTTCGAGAATTTCCGTGGGAATTCGAATCCATTAGAAAAAAAGTAAGACTAAAAAGTAAGACGGAGTAAAATTTATTTCTACAAATTGTAAATATTTTGAAATTTTATTTTTGACCTTTTTCAATAAAATCTAATAATTTCAATAACTTGTACGTGGCATGGGACTTGCTTTACCTCATCCCAGTGAGTGAAGCGAATGAACCATCGGAGGAAATATGACCAGTCCCATTATGAAAGTGATTAATGCCGCAGCCGATACGATGGCCGTGATGATTATGGAGTCGCCCGTTAGTAAGGGCATCGTGACCGATGGGCAGTGGATTGCCAAGCAAGTGGAGGGCCCAGTGAATGCCGCAGCCGATACGATGGCCGTGATGATCATGGAATCACCCGTCAATAAGGGCATCGTGACCGCGGGAAAGTGCGTCGCCAAGCAATTGGAGGGCCCAGTGAAGCTGATCGTGGAGTCGCCCGTCAATAAGGGTATCGTGACTGCAGGGCAGTGGGTGGTCAAGCAGGCGGAGAGCCCAGGGAAGGTGGCGCAACCGGAATCCGGTGCAGTTTCCGAAGCGCTGAATGATTATCGGGCTTCGACGGCTGGCGACCTTTGCGGTGTCGAACGGTCGTCAACTCCCGCGGATTCCTTTGGTTCCTCCCTGGCGGACTTTAATAGTGGGCTGAAAAAAGCAAAGGCCATTTTGGAAGACGCTTCACTGCCCCCCGAACAGCGAGTCCAGGAAGCCAAGGAGCATGTCGAGAAGGCCCGCGATGCCTATGAGCAGTTGTCGGCGGAAAATCTCTGTTCTCCGAATATGGGAGTTCGCATTGTGGACGCCGAGGCAGCCATCCAAGAATTCTCCCGAGCGCATGGGTTGACCGATAATAATAAATAAAAAATTAGGATGGAGTAACTTCTAGACCGAGACGACCCAGAAAAGGTAAGACGGAGTAAATGTTAACTAATTAATATCATTCATTATTTAATTAAAAAATTAGGAAAATTTCTCGAATCAAATATTTAATACTATTGACTATATAGTCAATAGTATTAAATATCATTCATGCCCTTCACCCCTCTCCAAATTCGGGAAGTCTTCCATCTTCTCTTCCTCCAAGAATTCTTAAGGAAATTCGACCCCAAGTTGGTGGTGTTGAAAGGCGGGGTCAATTTGAGGCTGTTCTTTCAAAGCCCCCGTTATTCCGAAGACATGGACTTGGACGTTCAAACCGCCTCCGTCGAGTCGGTGCGCAAAAACGTTTTGCGCACCCTCGAGGCCTTGTCCGTGCCCATGAAGGTCTATGGCGTCTCCCAAGTCGTTGCTCCGAAGATGCAGTCCGCCAAGCAGACCGAGACGACCCAGCGATTCAAGATTCATCTTCATACCACCGGCGGATTGGACCTGTTCACCAAGGTGGAGTTCTCTCGCCGAGGCGGGAGGGAGGGTTATCGGTTCGCGAGGGTCGACGAAAATTTATCGAGGACCTATCGCATGGCTCCGGTCTTGGTTCAGCATTACGGGGCCGAGGCGGCCTTTGAACAAAAAATTCGCGCCTTGGCCGGAAGGGTGCAGGTGCAATCGCGGGATATCTTCGATCTCTATCGTCTGCTCCCCTTTCTCCCGGCTTCATGGACGACATCCGTGGATGGCATCACCCGAGAAAAAGCCGCCGACCGCGCCTTGGAAATTTCTTACTTGGAATATCGCGAAGCCGTCGTCGCCTATCTGGGCGAGGAGGATCAAAAACTCTACGGTCTGGAAGAAGTATGGCGGGAAATGCAAGGCACGGTCGTGAAGACTCTGCGGGAGAAGGGCCTCCATGAATGAAAGTGACGCCATGGCGCTGCTTCGGAAGGCCGACAGTTTGGTGTTCTCCACCCGCGACTTCTCGATGTTGGCGGAGATCAGCGGAGCCTTCGCCAGCCAAATGTTGCGGCGTCTGGCGGCCAAGGGGCGCATCACCCGGCTTTATCAGGGGCTATGGGCCGATGCCGAGCGTCCCGAATTTAATCAATACCTCGCGGTGCCCTTCCTGACGCGACCTCACCCCGCAGCGGTCTCCCTGTTGAGCGCACTGCATCTCCACGGGATGATCGAGCAGATTCCGCAAGTGGTGGATGTCGTCTCCACGGCCCTTACCAAAAGAGTCAAGACGCCTCTCGCCGATTATTTCGTCCACCAGATCAATCCCGAGCTCTTCACCGGCTATGAATATTACCGCGGGGAAGGGAAGTTCCTGATCGCCACGCCGGAGAAGGCCTTGGTGGACTGCGCTTATTTCGCGTCGAGAAAGGGGAGGCGATTCTCTGCCTTGCCGGAACTGCATTTGCCAAAATCCTTTAGTCGTCGAAAGGCCCTCCAATTCGCGACACGTATCCCAAATCCTCGCTTTCAGGCCAACGTGCGCGAGCGTTTAGAGGGGTGGTGGAGGGGAACAATCCATTAGAATAGTCGATTACAATTTTTTTACAAAATTTCTTTTCAATTTTGTCTTGCAGTCGAGACCCTTATAAAATTTCCATGTTTTTCAATAGGATAGGTAATCGAATTTTTGGCATCGGCATTGCTTTGAATAGGCTCGGAGTCGTTATTTATGACCGAGCCCTTATCGATTCGAAAAGAAAGCCAGCTGCCAAATAGGGCGCCCGAAGAAGGCGCTGTTGCCGATGCCATTCCGGCCGCCCCTGCCGAATCTCGCCCTCCTGCCAACGCCGAAATCAAAAAGCTCCTTGGCCCCCTGGTGGATCCGCTGCTGCGCGATGCCCAGGGCGACCTCGACTTGACGAAGGTCAACGCGCAGAGCTTGGAGGAGTTCCAAGAATTTCTGCAAACCCAAGTTTCCGTCGACGGCATCAGTTTCAACCAACATCTCCTGGGCTCTTACCAAAAGGTCTTGGGCCGGCCTGTCTATGAGCCGCTGTTGCGCGCCTTGTGGGAAGAAAAGCTGGGCGGGGCGAAGGTCTTGGATACGGCCGCTTCCGCCGCGACTTCCGACTTAGTGCAGGCCTTCACCGCGGAAATCGTCGCCGTCAGCGCCGACCGCTTCGTGCGCCATCATTTTTCCTCGAAAGACGGCCGGGAACGCCTGAGGCATATCTTGGGCGACGCTTCCCATTACACGACGCACTTGCGCGCCGATGTCGTCAAGGCCATCGCTTCGGCCGCCGACACCAGCGCCCTGGCGGGACTGCATCGTCGTCAGGCGCAACATCGCTTGAACGGCTGGAATTATCTCAATATCGGCGTCGAAGAAGGTCAAGTCCGCGAGGCCTCGGAATACGCCCAAGAAATCCTGGGCAGCGCGGATTACCTCGATGCCCAACAGCAGAAAATCCGCCATCGCTATCTCCAACATCCGGAGCAAGTTTCCGTCCCCCTGGCCGGTGAAAAGATTCTGCCCGAGCACATTCAATCCCATTTCAAAATTTATGAGGAAAGCCGGCAGAAGTCGGATCCCCTAAACCAGGTCCGGGCCAAGCTGGCGAATTTCTGGCTCTTGGTCGCCGATAACGCGAATTGGCGCCACGAGGAAGGCTCGGCCAGTTTCGAGGAGCGGGCCCGCCTGCTCGTCAAGATCGAGGCCTTCCTCAAGCAAGCGGGCGGCATCCGCGACGAGGCCGATTTCGTGAAGTTCAACGAGGCGCTCAACGATTTTTTGCGCGGCCCTCTCAACCGCGACGGCAAGACGGCCTTGAATTGGATCAAGCATCAAACGGTCGGTGACGGTCTAGAAGAAATTTTTCAGGGCATGCCGACGACGGCCAAGGCCCCTTACCAGGAGATCCTGCAATTCTCCGACGAGATTCACCACGCCGTCGCGATGGGGGAGAAGATCCGGCTCCGAAAACCGGCGCCGGATTCCGAAAAGAAGGAAATCCAGGCCTCGGTGCAGTCCTTGGTCGAGGGCCTGGAAAAGACCAAGCGCGGGCTTTGGTACGGCTACAAGCAACACAAGCTGCTGTCACGCGGCCTCTCGCAGGTCGCGGATCTAGCCGATCAAGGCGACGTCGCCGACATCCGTCGCGCCAACTCCGAAATCGACCGCATGATCGAAAGGCTGGAGCAGGCCAAGGATCTCGCCGAACTGAAGCGGGAAATCGATCATCTCTACAAGCTGCTCAAAAAAGACGGGAGCTTGCATCGCGCCTTCGAGGCCGCCGAGATGGACGGGACCGAGCAGATCTTGGGACTGGTCCAGACCGTCGCCGTGATCTTGGCGACCACGGTGGCCACCGACGGACTGGGCACGGCCGCCGCGGTGGGCAACGCGATGCGGGTAGCCGGGACCTTGAAAAATTTCGGAAGCACCGTCGCGGCGGTGCGCGCCGCCAGGGCGGCGGCCGGCGCGGCGCGGGCCGTGGAGGCGGCGACGCTGGGCGAAAAGGTGGTTCACGGCATCAAGACCGGCATGACCTTGTCGGTGGCGGAAAATGCCGTGGCCGTCGTTTCCGGCGAAGTTCGAACGGAAAAGGATACTATCCTCAAGTGGCTGAAAGACGCCGTCGCCACCGGGGCTGCCATGGGCTTGGTCACGCCTTTCGCCGGTGCCGCGGGAGAAATGGCCCATCAACACGTCTTGAAAAGACTGATGCAACGTTACCTGACGACGGGAGTGGACGGCGCGCTGCGATTTTTGGGAGACACGGGACTGGAGGCCATCGAGGAAGTCGCCGACCAATACGTGCGCCAACGCCTGGACGGAAAGACCGAGGCCCTCACTTGGGACGAGCTGCGCGAGATCACTTCCATCTGTCTCGCCGGCGGCGGCGCCAAGATCGGCGCGGTGGTGCAGGGATTTCGCGGTGCCGGCATCGAAGCGAAAATTGAAAAAGGGGAAACCGATGGACCGGCGGCGCAATTCGGACCTTGGAGCGCCGCGATGGCCTCCGGCCTCTCCTTGCTTGCGGCTGCTTGTGACGGTGACGGAGATATCCGTTCGGCGGACCCCTCCTGGTATGAAAGTATCGATTGGCAGAGCCCTTGGTTGAAGGGGATTGCCCTTCTCTCGGGGCTGGGTATTTTTTGGTGGGAATTCCGTCAATTAAGAAAATCGAGAGAGCCTCAACCCACCCAAAAGCCAAAGCAGACGATTCCGCCTCCGGCCGTCACGATAACGCCTTGGCAGCGTGCGAATCCCATGGAAGACGTCACTCCCCTGAGTTTGGGTGGACTGTTTCGCGAGGCACGTCGGCTTTTCGTCGACCAGGGCCTGCCCGAAGCCCGCGTTAGCCTCCGCGAAGGGCAACGCCTCAAGCAATATCTGGAAACCTTCGGTAAAAATCAGGACTACGCCCAGATCCTTGCCAAGGCCCTGTGGTTGATCCTGGGAGCAAGTCTGACGCAGGAACAACGCGAGGGAGAGTTGGGGCGTAAACTGCATGCCTTGTTTTTGAGGATTCAGATGCCTTTGGACGAACGACTCAGATTCCAAAGCTCTTTGGAGTCGGCGATTCAGGCGAAAGAGGTGAAGTTCGACGCGACGAAGCATCAAAACGAGGCCCTGCTGACGGCGGCTTTCCGTGGGAGTCTTATCAGTGAATCTGATCCGCTTTCCATGGCAAAGTTGATCGTGCTTTTCCGTTCCGACCTAGGCTTGGAAATTCTGCAAAAACTGTGTGGCGATTCCGATCCTGAAATTAGAAGGTTGGTGATTCTGACGTTCAGAAAATATTGGTTGGAATTCACCATGGAACAGGGGGGCAATGACCTCGGCGAACCGATAGGGCATTTGTCGCAAGAAGAACGTCGTGAAGCTTTGAAAATCTTGGAAAGGTTCTACGGGAGTACCGGACCTTTGGTGCAAAATTCGATTATACCCGCGCTGGACGCTCTGTTGCCCCTCTTTTCCGAGGCCGAACGCCTCGAAGCCTTGAATGCCCTACAAAGCGGTTTCGATCATGAAGACAGCGACCGGCGACAATTCGTCGCTTCGACGATTTTAGAATTAACTCAGCATTTTTCCGAAACCGAAAGTCTTCAGGTCTTGAAAACCTTGGAACTCTTGGTTGCCGATAGCGAGGGGAGGGTCCGGGACATTGCGACCTCGGCGCTTCGCGCTATCTTAATGAAGTCCTTGCCCGAGTTCGAGCGTCACCGCACGTTTAAAACCCTTTTAGGCATGGCTGTGGATCCCCATGTTTTCGTTCGAAACACCATCGCTCATGAACTCCATTTCTTCTTCTGGTACTTGTCGAGCGCCGAACGCGAAGAAGCCTTGGGGGTCTTGAAGGCCGCTTGCGTCGATCCAGAGGAGATGGTTCGTGATTCAGCCAAAAGGACCCTCATCGTGTTGGGGAAGTCCAGCTCCCAAGTTCGCGCATGGCTGCAACGCCAACTCCAACCCAGCATCGCTCGGTACGAAGAGCTGGGCCGAAACACGCCGGACCAGGCCGCGCGTATTTTGCCAAACAAGGGTGATTTCTCCGATTTGGAGGCCAACCTCGAAGTCTTCGCCGGCGTCATGAATCTGCCGGTACCGACCCTTCTCCAAGCGGACCCCGATTTCGACCCGAAACTGGTCGCGGCCCACCAATTGCTCAACCGCGTCAGCCAAGCCTTGGCCATCAACCGCTTTGCCCTGGTCTCCGGACCTCCCGCGTCCGGGAAAAGCGAAGTGGGGCGTTATCTCGGCAAGGCGATGGGATGGCGGACCGTGGTTTTCAATGCCAACCGCAACACTTCCCAAGAAGACGTGATGCAAAAAATCGGGGTGGTGGCCAATGGATCGACCAAGTTCACCATCACCGACGGGCACCTCGTCGACGCCTTGATCCACGGGAAACTCTTCATCTTGAACGAGATCAATCTGGCCAAGCCGGGGAGCCTCGCCTTCTTGTTCAGCATCCTCGCCGACGTGAACCAGGATTTCGATTTCTACGATCCCGCCAGCGGGAAGACCGAACGGCGGAAGATCCATCCCAACTTCCGGCTCCTGGCCACGCAAAATCTCGATGGCCCCGGGCGCAAGGATTTGAACGCCGCCCTCAAGAACCGCGCTATTGAAATCGCGGCGCCTGCCTATGGCGACGTCGAACTCATCGCTCTGCTGCGAAGCCGCTATCCTGCTTTTACCAGGGAAGGAAACGCCACCCTCGCCGTCAGTCTCGTCCGCTTTTACGGAGATATGAGCGCCAAGATCGCCTCGCGCGCCATCGGCTGGGAAGGGGAGGGTTACGTCTGGAATCTCCGCCATCTGATGAGACTGGCGGAGGGGTTCTCCAAACTCGAAGGCAAGACGACGGCCTCCCAAGTGCTGCAAGTCCTGGACGACGAGGTCGGCCTCTCTCTATTGCCGAGGGACCGCGAAGTCTTCTTCGACGCCGTGAGGAATTACGAATACAACGGCGTAAAAATCGGCGAAGGCGACGTGAAGCAATTTATCGAGACTTTTCGTCGCCGCACCCTCAAGGCTGTCTATGAAGAATTCGGCATCGAGAGGGCCATCGCCGAATCCCTGGCGAAAAAACAGGGCATCCTGGACATCTCCACCAGCGCGCGTTTTTTACGGATGATCTTGAAGGCCCTCAAGGCAGGCTATTTCCCGGACGGAAAACAGAAAATCGGCTTTAAGCAAGTACCGTCACCGCTGGTCCAGGCCTTGCGGGATTCCGATTCGAAACTGGCGGTGTGCCTACTGGACGAGGCGGCCTTCGCCAGACCGGATGTCTTGGAAGAACTCAATTCGCTCCTGGACCGAGACGGCGGGATCTGGATCGTCGACGGGCGAGGCCGGGCTCAATTCCTCAAGCGACGGAAAAATTTTCGGATGATCTTGGCCAGCAACACCTATGGTTACGGCGGCGTGAATCTGCAATCCGAGGCCCTGCGATCGCGCACCCAAGAGATCTTCATGGATTTTGAATTCTCCGCCGAGGAAATCGCGGTCTTGCTCGGGGAAGGGAGGGAAGCGCTTGCGAGCGCCCTTGTCCAAGCGCGGCAACTCTTTATCGATCACGATTTTCCCGAAGCCCGCGTCAGCCTCCGTGAAGTGCAACGCCTCAAGCAATACCTGGAGACTTTCGGCAAAAATCAGGATCCCACCCAGGTCCTCGCAAAAGCCCTGTGGCTGATCCTGGGGGCCGGCCTGACGCAGGAACACCGCGAAGGAGCGTTGGGTCAAAAGCTGCATGCCTTGTTTTTGAAGATTCCGAGGGGGGTGGAGGAACAGGGAAAATTTCAAGGCGCCTTGGATGCGGCGACTCAGGTGAAAGAGGTGAAGTTCGATTCGATGAAGGATTTCGTCGGGGCTTTGCTTTCGGCTTCTTTCCAGGGAACCTTCGCGAAGCAATTGCATTTCCTCACCCTCGTGAAGTTAGTCGGTTTAATCCGTCCTGAGATCGCCTTGGAAAATTTACTTACCCTGAGCAAGGATTCGGAGCCTGTTGTCCGAGCAGGAGTCGTTGATGTTCTGCGTGAACTAGGCAAGAATTTTTTTATCGCTCAAGAGCCGGTAGTCTCGAGTATTCTGCGAGACCTGCGATCCGATCAAAACGCCATGGTCCAGATAAAGGTGGATATTTTCTATAAAAAGGTTGTTGAAAACGGCGAAAGACTCCAAGAAATCTCCGTGACCTCCATTTCGGAAGTTCCTCCCCCTTCCGAGACTAAAACCAAGAAAGCCAAGGAAGCTTTACAATTCCTGCAAAACTTTGTCATGGCTCCCGAGGGAACCGATCTTCGATATGCTACCCGAGACTTGGATGATTTATTCGCATATCTTTCCGTGGAGGAACGCGTCGATGCCTTGAAGGCATTTGAAACCGTCTATCGTAGGCCCGATAGGTTTCCCGAGACCGACGTGGCTTTTGCCATAAGAAATTTGTTTCGGTATTCACCGGAGGTGAAACGCCTCGAAATTTTGAATAGTTTGCAGAATCAAACGAATCATCAGGATCTGGAGGCTCGACGGGCCGCGGGTATGGCCATTTTCGAAGCGGCCGGTTATTTCTCCGAGGACGAAACCAAGCGGGTCTTCGAAACCTTGCGGAGAATGAGCGACGACCTGGAGCCGGAAATACGGCGCTATGCCATCGATGCAATGATGAAAGTTTTGCGTTTTTTATCCGAGCCTCAAATTCGCCGAGCGACAAAAATTGTCCTCATCGAGAGCGCTGAGAGGGGACCTAATCAGAGGGTTGCCATTTGGGCCATGGAAAAACTGGTTCCCTATTTGTTGGAGAGGGATCACGAGGAGGTCTTGGCCTCGGTCCTCAGGCTTTGCGCCGATTCCGGTGACTTGGTTAACAGTTTCGCTGGGGAGGGACTCTTCCGCCTTGCCCAGGCCAGTCCTCAAATCCTTGATTTGCTTCGTCTCGAGTTGAAACCCGCCATCGATCGTTACGAAGACCTCAGTCGCAACTCCCCGGACCGAGCCGCCCGTATTGCTCCTCATAAGGGAGAGTTCTCCGATTTGGAGGCCAACCTCGAGGTCTTTGGCGGCGTCTTGAATCGGCCGGCTCCGTTCGTTCTTCCAGCGCACCCCGATTTTGACCCCAGTCTGGTTACCGCCCACCAGCTGCTCAACCGCTTGACCCAAGCCCTGGCCATCAACCGCTTTGCCTTGCTGAGCGGTCCGCCCGCTTCCGGCAAGAGCGAGGTCGGTCGTTATCTGGCCGAGATCTTGGGTTGGGAATGCGTCGTGTTCAACGCCAACCGCCAGACCTCGCAAGAAGACATGATGCAAAAGATCGGCGTGGTCGCCAACGGGACGACGAGTTTCACCATTACCGACGGCCCCTTGGCGGAGGCCCTGTTGCAGGGGAAGCTATTCCTCTTCAACGAGATCAATCTGGCCAAGCCGGGAAATCTGGCTTTCTTGTTCAGCATCCTCGCCGACGTGAACCAAGAGTTCGATTACTACGACCCTTCGACGGGGAAAACGGAACGCCGCGCCATCCATCCGAATTTTCGCATGGTGGCCACGCAAAATCCCGAAGGACCTGGCCGAAAAGATTTGAATGCGGCCCTCAAGAACCGGGCTATCGAGATCGCCGCCCCGGCCTACGGCGATGTCGAATTGATCGCCTTGTTGCGGGGGAAGTTTCCGGTCTTCCAAGAGGCAAAGGCCTCCTCTTTGGCTCAAGAGCTGGTTTGTTTCCATCAGGACATGGCGAACCGCATTGCCTCGCGGGCCATGGGCGAGGGAGAGGGTTACGTCTGGAATCTGCGCCATCTGGTGCGCTTGGCGGAGGGATTCGCCGCGGCTGCCAGCTTAGGCAAGGATTTGCGTCCTTTGCAGATCCTCGAAATCATGCAGGACCGCGTTGGCGTGGCGATGAGGCCGAAGGATAGGGCCGGATTTTTCGACGCGGTACGAAACTACGCTTACTTCGGCGTCTCGGTCACCGAGGGCGACCTGCAAAACTTCACCTGGGCCAATCAGCACCGGAGCTTCTCCGAGATCTACGAAGAATTCCAAATCTCCCCGGAATCCGCTGACTCCCTCGCCAAGAAACACGGCGTCGTCGACATCCCCACCAGCGCCAAATTTCTCCGTTCCATCCTGGTATCTTTGAAGGCCGGGTATTCCCCTTGGTTGAAAGGGCCGGCCGGCACTGGCAAGACCAAGCTGGCCGCCTTTGCCGCCGAACTGCTGGGGGCAAATCTTTATTTAGACACCCTCACTCCGCAAACCGACGAGAGTCAGTTGAAAGGCGAATTGAAGCCCACGCTGATCACCTTGCCGGACGGGGCCCAGCGTTTGGGTTTCCGTCAGGTGCCTTCGGCCCTGGTGCTGGCCCTGCGGGACGACTCCAAAAAACTCAGCGTCGCCCTCTTGGACGAGGCCGCCTTCGCGAAGCCGGATGTCTTGGAAGAGCTCAATTCTCTGCTCGACCGCGATGGAGGCCTTTGGATCGTTGATGCCCAAGGCAAGGCCGAGTTCTTGGAACGGCCGAAAAACTTTCGTCTGATCTTGGCCAGTAACACTTACGGTTACGGCGGCGTCAGCCTGCAATCCGAAGCCCTACGTTCGCGCGTCCAAGAAATCTTCATGGATTTCGAATTCTCCCCCAGCGAAGTCGCCAAATTGCTGGGCGATGGGGCCAAAACACTGGCGCCCGCCTTAGGCGCTGCCCGTGAGTTTTTCTCCGGGAAAGGACTGGGAGAGTCTCGAGTCAGTTTGCGGGAAGTCCGCCGCCTCAAGGATTATATGGAAATCTTCGGCCCAGGCCAGGACGAGGCGAAGACGGCGGCCAATGCCCTGTGGCTCAGCTTGGGGGCCAGTCTGGCTCCGGAGCAGCGGGAAGGGGAGTTGGGGCAGGGGCTGAAGAGTCTGATTCTCGGCCTCGGGATTTTCCCGGGCTCCGAGGAGAAGTTTTCCCTTCATTTGGACGCCGCCGTCCAAGCCAAGACGGTGGAGTTCGATGCATCGAAGCATAGTTCCTGGCAGCTTTGGGATAAAATCGTTCGGCGTTTTTCCAAACTGAGATTCGTCAGCCTGACTTCCGCGATTGACCACTGGATCCAGCAAGTCGACGGCATGGAGGAAAACCGGATTTGGGAATTGTTGGAAACCGTCGAGCAGGATGCGATTTTCGAGATCAAAGTGCAGCATTACATGGAAATTGGTTTGAAGGCGGCCGGACATCCCAAGGTCCTCGAGGAAATCGTGAGAAGAATCGAAGAGTCCTCCCTGGATCCCTCCGAAAAACTGTACTACATCGCCCGATTCGCGAAAAATCTTGAAGCTCCCGAGGCGAAAATTTTAGAGCTCTTCGAAGGTCTGATGGATTCCCGGGCTCCTTTGAAACAGATCGCGGAAAATTTTTCTTTGGGTTTCCATGATTTTGCGCTTTCTGTGGAGCTTTTCGCTTCCTTCATGGAAAAAGTGGAAATGATGGGGGATGCCGATTGGACAAAGTTGGATCCATTGGAGGTCATTTCCAGATGCCGAAGTCTCACTTCAGCTCATCTCGAAATTGTCCTGGAATATTTGTACCGCCTTGCGCCTTCGCATCCGAATCGAGCGGCCGCGGCTCTCGGCCAGCTGGCCGGACGTCCGAATCTCTCCGAGCGGCAATTGGCGGGGATTCAACATTGGTTGGAAACGATGAATTTGGATACGAATCACTGGGCCCTGGCTTGGGGTCATATCGGCGCCGCGAGAAGGGTGCCCGCGAAGGTTCTTGAAAAATTATTAAGCGGGAAAGTCGAGTCCGTCATGACGCGCGAGGTGCTCGTGAGTCTTAGCCGATCTCCCGAGGCCTCTTCGGAAGACGTCTCCGGCTATATTCGCGAAATCCTTTCGCTGGAAGCCAATTTCCTCGCAAAAGCGGAGGACCTGGGAATGATCGGGGGTCATTCGATTCAGGTTGCCGCCGTAATACAGGCCCTGCTGCCGGTATTTTTAGACCCGACTGTCCCTAGTTTCACCCAAGATAGGTTATTGATCACCGCCGCGAAAAATCCGCATCACACCGAGGAATCCCTTCGCCAAATGATCGAGGTGGTGCGGCAATCCTCATGGAGCGAATCGAGAAAACAAAAGATTTTACTGGAGATGGCTTACCACCCGAAGCTCGCGCGGGATGATTTTTCGAAAATCGTGGTGGATGACGAGGTCCTGCCCCTGCCGAGTTTCGTTTCGGATAGTTTTTTACGGGGATTTTTATCCGATCCCCGACGCGATTCCGAATTCTTGCAAAAGCAAATCGAGGTGGCGGAACAAGGGGGGCCGATGACCCCCGATCGCGAGGCCTTTGTTCGCAGGCTTTATTCCGCCATGTTGGGCAATCCCAATCTCAGTGCGGAGCTGTTCGGGGATGCCATGGCCTTGGAGACGAAGACCTTGCCTAGGGATCTCAAGGCTTTTTCGGGTCGGGCCGCAAAACAATATTACGAGGATTACGTCCGGCAAATCGAAACGGCATGGTCCGAGATGAAAAAATTGAAAGACACCTCGGTGGATGCCTTGGCCCGCCTCATCCCCGAAAAGGGAGATGAAACCGACCTGGAAACGCACCTGACAATTTTATCCGGTCTGTTAGGAAGGAAAAAAACGATCACGACTTCCTCGGATCCCGATTTCGACCCTACCTTGGTCTCGGCCCACCAACTGCTGAATCGCTTGACCCAGTCCCTGGCGATCAACCGTTTCGCTCTCTTGAGCGGCCCTCCCGCTTCGGGAAAAAGCGAGGTCGGACGTTACCTGGCGAAGGTCCTGGATTGGGATTGCGTCGTGTTCAACGCCAACCGCAACACCTCGAAGGAAGACATGATGCAGAAGATCGGGGTGGTGGCGAAGGGAAAGACCCAATTCACCGTTAGCGACGGTCCCCTGGCCGATGCCCTCATCCAAGGAAAGCTTTTCCTCTTCAACGAGATCAATCTGGCCAAGCCCGGCAATCTGGCCTTTCTTTTCAGCCTGCTGACTGACGTGAATCAAGAATTCGATTATTACGACCCCGCCACCGGCAAGATGGAACGCCGCGCCATTCACCCTAATTTTAAAATGGTCGCCACCCAGAATCCCGAGGGTCCGGGACGCAAGGAGCTGAATGCGGCCCTGAAGAATCGCGCCATCGAGATCGCGGCTCCCGCTTACGGAGATCTCGAACTGGTCGCCTTGTTGCGAGGGAAATTCCCTCATTTCCAAAAAAAGGAATTCTCCGATCTGCCCGCGAA
>JAIOPF010000243.1 GCA_021414045.1 Deltaproteobacteria bacterium
TGGGGCTGGCCTTCACCGGCGGATTGCTGGCAGCCATCTTCGTCATGGTCCTGGCGCCCATCGCCGAGATGCTTTTTGATTACGTGACGGACATCAAATTGCTCGAATTGGGCAACCTGAATCATCCCTTGCTCAAGGAGATGATCGTCAAGGCTCCAGGCACCTACCATCATTCGCAGTTGGTCGCGGTGCTCGCCGAGGGGGCCGCCGCGGAGATCGGCGCCAATCCACTGTTGGCCCGGGTCGGCAGCTACTTCCACGACGTCGGCAAAATGCGGAAACCTTCCTACTTCATCGAGAACCAACAGGGCGGCGAGAACCGCCACGACAAGCTCGCTCCCTCGATGTCGGCGTTGATCATCGCCTCCCACGTCAAGGACGGTCTCGACCTGGCCCGCGAGTACAAGCTGCCGAAACGCATCGCGGATTTCATTCCCCAGCACCAAGGCACCAAGCTGATCACTTATTTCTACAACAAGGCTTCCGAACAAGCCCAGGCGGCGGGTGCCACCGTCGATGAGAAGGATTACCGATATCCCGGACCTCGTCCGCAGACGCGCGAGGCCGGCATCATCCTGCTCGCCGACGGCGTCGAGGCCGCGGTCCGGTCTATTCCCGAAAAAACCCCGGCGAAGATCCAGGGCATGGTGCAGAAGATCGTGAACAAGAATTTCACCGAGGCCCAGCTCGACGAATGCGACATGACCCTCAAGGACCTGCACGTGATCGCGGAGAGCTTCGTCCGCGTCCTGGTCGGCATCTACCACCAGCGCATCGAATATCCCGACGTCGAGGAGAAACGCGCCACCGTCACTCCGATCAAGGATTTGCGCGGCCGCGAGAGCGAAGCGAATGTCCGTTAGCCTGTTTTCCCGGAAAGACACGAAAGTCCAATTGGCGGTATTGCGACGCTGCCTCGAGGCCCTGCTCCGCCACGTCGGCGAGACGCGCGCGGAACTGGAGATCAGCCTCGTCGGCGCCGCGCGCATCCGCGCCTTGAACCGCGAATACAGGGAAAAGGACAAGGTCACCGATGTCCTGTCCTTTCCTATCGAAGCTTCGTCTCCGAAGGGGGACAGGCCTTGGCACCTGGGAGAAATCGTCATCGCCACGCCCGTGGCCAAGGATCAGGCGCGTCGTGCCGGGCGCCGCTTGACGCAGCAGGTCCTGCGCTTGGCGGTCCATGGTTTCGTTCATCTCCACGGCGAGGACCACGAAATCGGCGTCGCCGAGGCGAAACGCTTCGAGGCGCTCGAGAAGAAATATCTTCAATATCTCGATAAGAAAGGGCTCATGCCATGGGATGGATCGCTGCGCTTTTAAGCGGCTTGATCGCCGGATTCACGTACCCAACCGTCTTCGCGGGACACCAGCTTCCGGACTTGGGCTTCATGGCCTTCTTCGCGTGGGTGCCGCTGTTTCTCAGCATTCGTGGCTCCCGCCCCGCCGGCGCCTTCGCGAAGTCCTTCGTCGCCAGTATGTTTCATTACGGCATCGGGATGTATTGGATTTACACCGCGATGCACTCCTTTGGAGGGCTTTCTTCCTTCACCTCGGTGACGGCGCTTTTTCTTTTGGTCGCCTTGATCTCGGCTTATTTCGGCCTGATTTTTTGGATCGCCCAATGGATATGCCGCAGAAACAGCTTGTCTCCGCTTTGGGTGCGGCCTTTTGTCTGGGTTGGCATCGAGTTCCTTCGCGGCCATATTCCCGCCGGCGGTTTTCCTTGGAGCCAGATTGGGTATTCGCAAGGCGGGTTTCTTTCCTTCATTCAAGTTTCGGATATCTTCGGGGTCTACGGCGTGACCTGGCTTTTGGTCTTTTTCAACGAGGCGATCAGCGAGGCTATCGTGCAATGGCGCAGAGGGAAACGCTCGAGGGCTTGGAAGGTCGCGGCCATCGCGGCGGCCTTCTTTTTGGCCGACCTCGGTTATGGTCGCTATCAGATGGTGCAGGAATCCGCCGTCCCCACGCAAAGCCTGAAGGTGGGCATCGTCCAGGGCAACATCCCGCAGGAAGAGAAGTGGGACAAATCCCTCGCCGAACAGAACCTAGAGGTCTTTCAAAACGGGACCATGGGTCTAGAAGAGCAGGGGGCTTCGCTGATTCTATGGCCCGAGGCGGCCCTTCCTTACGAACTCAATTACGACGCGGCCACTGTCCCCTACGACTTGGGGCAGCGCCGCGCCGACCTGCTGTTCGGCGCCGTGACGCGTCCTTCCGCGAGGAGTCGGAATCGCCACGAGGAGACCTTTCACAATACCGCGCTCTTGACCGACAGCCAAAGAAAAATTCTCGGCTACTACCATAAGCGTCACTTGGTTCCCTTCGGAGAATATGTCCCCTGGAAGGACTATTTATTCTTCGCAAAAAAAATGACGGCTCAGGTCGGAGAATTGCAACCCGGGGAGGATTACCATCCTCTGGAATATAAGGGCGGCCTCTTGGGCGTGCTCATTGCCGTGGAGACGAGGCGCACCTTGATTCGCGCCGCGAATACCGGATTGAGCTCTCAAATCGACCGACACGGCAGGGTGCTGTGGCAGGGAGGGCTATTCACGCGAGAGGCGTTTTTGGCTAACCTGCCTTATTACAATGATCGATCGCTTTACGTGCAATTAGGAGACGTTTTACCGATCTTCTCCCTAGCTTTTATCGGTTTGATGTTTCTGATTCCGGTCCTGCGGCGAGCCCCGCGCTAGTGAGTGATGTTCCCCTGACCAAAGTGAAATCCGTTAGGAGGCGTGACGGTTGCCCCGCCAGGGTTGGATCCGGTTCCGGAAGGCGCGGTCGGCGTTATCACCGTTTCCAGAAAAGTGTTGGCCACAGCCTCGACAAAATCAAAGTTGCCTCGACCGTCCGTGATCCGGTTGATGACGATGGGCAAGCGATCCTTTTCAAAGATGTTGGCTAGGCCAGGAAAGGTGATTTTTAAGGGCGCATCCGCGAAGCGGAAATAGGAAAGAAAGATTTTCTTTCCGCTCGTATCCTCGGTGGCGAAAGTGACCGCGGCCAATGGAATCGCTAATTGAGCCGCGGAAACCTCGATTTTGAACCTCGAGTTGCCCTCCTCGATCAATCCCCTAAAGGGGGAGGTGAAGGTTTTGGCGGCGATCTCGAAATCCGAATCTTCCAGTAGCTGGTTGGCTTCGACCGGGTTTAGTTTAAAGCCCAACTTTTCGGCGCCTGCAAGGACTCGGGTACGCAAGAGAAGGCCCAAGGAGGCCAGGTCGGAACCATCTTGAAGGAAGATGGTGAATTTTTCCTGAAAAGCCTTTTCCTTTTGTTCCAAAATGTTCGCGGGGTCCTCCGCAAGATTGACACGGGCTTCAGCCTTGGAAATCAGGAGATTCGTGATGGGAGCCATACGGCTAGAGGTCCCCCCCGAATTTTTTTGTCCCTCTTCGAATTCCTTCTTGGCTTTGAAGGTTTCCTGCAAGGACTCGGCGGTTTGCTTGTTTTGGCGAGCGAATAGCTCGACGCTGTTGTGAAACACCGGGTCTAATTGGAAGGTCACGCTTAAAAACGCCTTGAAATCGTCGCTTTGTGAACAACAATCCCCGCCGATTTTTTCCACAAGATTGACTTTGGGACCATTTGGCACGGTAACCTGGGTCAAGGCATCCGCCGCCGCCTGCGGGCTCACTCCGACGAATTTCGCCCACTCGGCGATTCGTTGGTTTTTGTCGACCTCGGCATTTGCCTCGCCATTGGGGACATTTCCCGTCACTTGTCCGCTGTTGTCCTTATTTCCCTGAATGGGGTTGGCTCCGTTTTGTCCGCTGGGGTTATTGTTTCCGTTGTTATTGCCGCAGCCTAGACTCGAGGCGAAAAATACCGCAAATAGGGTAATCGAAATTTTCCCGAAATAACGCATGTGAAGAGCTCCTAATCGATGGGGGAGTGCGAGGTTGTTTTAATTCTCAGCGATTTTTGCTGTTTTGACCAGCCTTTATCGCCAATATAGAGCCATGGTTTCCCTTTTATTCGCGGCCTTGAGCGGCCTTCTGTCGGGACTTAGCCATCCTCTATCGGTGAAGGGGATAGACCTTCCTGACTAGGGGTTCTTGGGCTGCTTTTGTTGGGTTCCCCTATTTTGGGCGATTCGGAAGTCGGCGCCCTGGCGGGCCTTTCAATTAGGGCTATTGGCTGGCGTGCTGCAGTGCGCCGTTTCGTTCTATTGGCTGTACACAGCCCTCGATTCCTTCGGTAGGTTGAGTTCTTGGCAGTCTTTCGGCTTGCTTTGCTGCTTGTTCCTGGTTTTGGCCGCCTTTCTCGGGGCCGCCCTGGGGATAGCGCGGTGGATCCAAGGCAAGACCCATATTTCTCCGCTGCTCGTGTTTCCTGTCGTCTGGGTAGCTTGCGATTTTGTCTTGAACCGATGGCCTTTCGGCGGTTTTCCATGGGGACAAGCCGTCTATTCCCAATCGGGTTTTCTTCCTTTCCTCCAGATTGCGGATGCGACGGGAGTTTACGGGGTCACCGCGCTGTTGGTGTTCGTGAATCAAGGGCTTTGCCTTGCCTTGGAAAGAGCATCTGGGTTACGGATATTTTCGTTTGGCGCAGACCTTGCCGCCAGTGGGAGAAATTCGCGTCGGTATCGTGCAGCCGAACGTTACCCATGAAAGAAAATGGGCGAAATCCTTCGTTCCGGCTCAGTTCGAGGACCTTCGTGAAGACTCTCTCGCATTGGAATCCGATGGAGTCGAATTGTTGGTCTGGCCCGAGTCCGCGCTTCCGGTCAAAATTCCCGAGAACACCGAAAGCCTGCCTTCGGAAATTAAACTGGAAAGGGCTGGGTTGCTATTCGGTGCCGTGGCGATCGCGGATGACGGCAATGGGGTCCCTGCAGAGAAAAAATATTTTAATTCGGCGTGGCTGTCGGATGAATCCGGCGCGATTCTGGGGAAATACCGCAAACAGCACCTGGTGCCGGTGGGGGAATACATCCCGTGGAAGCGTATCTTCACCTCCGCGAAGAGTCTAACTTCTCCGATGGGGGAAGTGCTTCCGGGCGGCCAGGGGGAGCCTCTCCAATTTCACGGCAAGGCGCTCGGAATTCTGATTTGCTATGAGGACATCTTCCCTGAAATCGCGCGTCGAACGGTGGGGCTTGGCGCCGAAATTCTGGTGGAGCTTACCAATGACGCTTGGTACGGATGGTCGGGAGCTTCGCGCCAGCACTTGGCCATCAGCCAGCTCCGCAGCATCGAGACTCGGCGCGAAGGGCTGCGGGCGGCCAACAGCGGCATTAGCGCCTTGATCGACCGAAAGGGCAGGGTCCTATGGCAAAGCGTCTTATTCCAGCGCCAAGCCTTCGCCTCGGGGCTGCGGCTTTATCGTGACCTCTCGTTTTACGCGCGCTTTGGCGACGTCTTCGCTTATTTTTCCCTGGCCTTCACCGGCCTAATGATGGTTATAGCCTGGTCGAGGAAGTGAACTATGTCCAAAGATCTCAAGAATTCCATCCCAGCCCTCCAAGAAAAACTCGCCGCCATCCGGAGGCGTCTTTGACCTCGACCAAAAGCTGAAGCGCATTGACGAACTCGAGGCCGAATCCGGCAAGCCGGAATTCTGGAACGACTCCATCCGCGCCAAACAATTGAGCAAAGAACTCGACGAAGCCAAGGCCACGGTGCGCTTTTTCCAGGAGAACGCGACGAAGTGCGAGGAAGCCGCCCTGATGCTCGAGCTGGCCGAGGAAGCCGGCGACGACGAATCCTGGAAAGAAACCGAGCAAAAGGTGAGCGAGGCCGAGTCAGCCCTCGAAGAGGCCGAATTTCGCGTGATGCTGGCGAAGGAAGAAGACCGCCTTTCGGCGATCCTCACTGTCAACGCCGGCGCGGGCGGCACCGAGTCCTGCGATTGGGCCGCCATGCTCACCCGCATGTATTTAAGGTATTGCGAGAAGAACGGCTGGAGCACCCAACTGATCGATTCGACCGAGGGCGAAGGCGCCGGCTACAAGAGCGTCACGATCACGG
>JAIOPF010000244.1 GCA_021414045.1 Deltaproteobacteria bacterium
AGATCATGCTCTCCGAGATCATTCGCCTCCTCCCCCAGGTCCCCAGTCTCGAGCGGGTCGAGGTTGTCCTCCTGGATCCCGAGATTTACCAAATCTTCCAAGAAGAGTACGCTAGACTCTAATGGACCCTCTTTCTACCTTAAGCCTGATGATGGGCAGCTCCTGGGCCAGCGGCCTGAACGCCTATGCGACCATCGGCTTCCTCGGCCTCTTCGGCAAGATCGGCTGGCTGGACCTGCCGGACGGGCTCCATCCCTTGACCCATCCCGCCGTCTTCGGCGTCGCCTTGTTCTTGTATTTGGTGGAATTCGTCGCGGACAAGATTCCGGCCTTCGACACGGTTTGGGACAGCGTCAATACTTTCGTGCGTATTCCGGCGGGAGCCATCCTGGCCTACGGTTCCGTGGGCGCGGTCTCGCCCGAACTCAAACTCGGAGCCACTTTGATCGGCGGCGGCCTGGCCTTTTCCTCCCACGCCACCAAGTCCAGTTTGCGGGCCATGGCCAATACCAGCCCGGAACCTTTTTCGAACTGGTTCCTTTCCGTCGGCGAAGACCTGATGGTCTTCTTCAGCCTCTGGTTCATGTTCCGGCATCCTTACGTGATGCTGGCCATCGTCGCGCTCTTCTTGGTTTTCTTCGCTTGGTTTTTGCCCAAGATCTGGCGGGGCTTTCGCTGGATGTGGCGGAAGTTCGTGGCCCTATTTCGCAAGGACCCTACTCCGCTCAACGTTTCGTAGTGAGCTTAGAAATAGCGGCTTTCAGAATATAGACTAGGCCATATTGGGCGGCGTAACGTCCGTTAACATCGTATTTTTGCACCGGTTGAATCCGTTCCGCCATTTGCCCGTCGCGAAGTTTTTTGACGGCCTTGGCTTCCGCCTCCACCGCGGCGATTCTTTCTTTCAACCCCGGAATTCCCATCAGTCTCAAGTCGAGCAAATCTTTGCGTGCGGATTCGTCGAACTCGGCCAGCACCCCCAAGGCTCGCAGGGCCTCGTTATCGTTTCGTCCCGCCAGCCCCTTCAAATGGACGATGTTCGGGTGCAATTTTTCGATTTCTTTTTTTCCCATCTCCCGTTGGTACATGGAAGACGCGCTCAAGAGTCCCGCATAGGCCTTGGCCAGGGAACCCGAATTCTGGTCGCGAATGGCCGCATTTTCCGCACGACTCAAGCGGGCTTGAAATTCCTCCGAGGTTAAAAGGCGAAGACCCAGAAACACTTCCGGTGACTCGGTCCCCAGGCGGCCCATGGAGCGGGCATAGATCGGTAAAAGCTGCTGCAAAGTCTGGGACTCCGCCTCATGGAAATAAGAGTTCCACCAAGCTCTCCAGCCACCTGTGGCGAAGGTCGGTCTGAATCTCGTGGGAATTCCCGGTTTCTCGAGGACCTCGCGCAAGGCCCTGGTCCCAGCTTCGACTTCGGGATGCCCGAGAGGATATTCCTTCAGGGCATCCGCATGGAATTCGGCGGCGCGCTTCCTTAAGAGCAAATGGTGCGCATAAAAAGGCACGGTTGCCACCGGATCCTCGACGGGATGGGACCATTCAATCTTGGGATCCTGAATCAAGCGGCGCAGCGCTTTCATGCCGAGGCCGAATTCCTTCTCGCCTTCCTGCGTTTTGAGAATGGCGCCGAAGGTTTCCAAGTGTTCTAGTCTCTCGTCAGGCGGCAAGTCGGAGTCGAGCATGGCTTCGCGCAAATTTTTCGCCGCCTCATTTCTCGCCTCAACCGTCGCGAAACGCGAATCCCCGCGATAACCGACGACCAGGTCGCCTTTCCCTAGCAGAGGCTTGCCATCCTTAACGGAAGCCATCATTAAAATGCCGGACGGAATTTCCGTCTGCCTAATCGAAATTTGCGGCAAGCCCGCGAAGAGCGGAGCTTCCCCGAAACTCGAGAACAGCTCGGCAGGAGGATGGTGACTTCCCCGGCTTGCCAATTCATTTTGAAATTGGGCAAAGCGCCGCCCCAATAGACGGCTTCCGAGATGAGCCCCGACGCCCAAACTCAACCAAGTCGCCAAGGTATCGGCCAGCAGCGCCCCCGACGTCGAAATCGGACGCCATCCCAAAACCTGTTCAATACGGTTCACGGCGAGCAAACCCAACAAAGAAAAGGCCTGGGGAATAGTCGCATGGCTGAAACGGGATAATCCTTGGAAGTTTTGAATGCTTTGTTGGGCACCGAAGGCAAAGAATTTGAGAGCCCCCAAGGTCAAGACGGACTGACGAAGGTCCTGAGAAAACGCCCGATCCGTCGGATTCATCTCGCGTTGCAGCAAAGTGAAAGTCGGAGCGGCAAAACCACCCAGGTTGGCGAGAACGCGGGCTCCTATTCCTCGAGTGAATAGGCCGGCTTTCGAAACCGAGGCCAATCGCCCCAATGCCGCGGTTCGCCCGATTTGAAAAACCGTGGAACCCACCAACATGGGAAGGATCATTCGAGGATCCGAACTTTGTTGGATAAAACGTCTTGAGGATAATTCGAATTGTGCCCCGAAACTACCCCGGCCCTTCAAGGCCTCCAGGCGTTGCTCCGCACGATTCACCAGAGCCTGGGGGGGCTTGTCCGCCTTCAAACCGTCATAAATCTCGGCCGCGGCTTCCAAGTCATCAGCGGCTTCCAGTTCACCGGCTAGGCGAAGCAGAGCCTCGCCCCGCAGTTGAGGGTCGGTTTCACGGGAGATAGCTTCATATTGACCAAGAAAAATCGATTTTAAGCGCAGAGATTCAAGGCTCATGGTGCCCCTCCATGATATCCTCCGCCTCAAAAGGATAGCGGGGGCTTATCGAGCCCCTCCTGGATAAGTTGTCTTAGGGCCTGGAACCCCGCGAAAGCGTATCGATTTGGCTTAAGGTCGGAAGATCTTCGAGGCGCCTCGTCCGGCGAATCTCCGGGGACAAGGTCCTCGTTGCCGCGAACACTTGGCTATACAGATCTCGGATCGATCGAATACGCACGCCTCCGTTCGCCTTCAACATTTGGTCGCTAAATACAGCGAGTAAAGTGTCGTTCAAGGGCAAGGCCGCTTCTCCCGGGAGACCGAGAGAAAAATCCTCCAAGGGAAGGAGAAGATTGCTTCCCGAGGTCGAAAGCGGCCGATTCATGGCTTCCACCGCCTCGGCGTAGGACCGGAGTTTCTCGCGTCCCATACGCTCGGAAAAACGTCGCGGGGTCCCGAGGTCGAGGCAGGCGTAGGCTCGCTCCAATAGGCGATGGATCTCGATGAAATCCCTTTGCGCACTCTCCGCAAGGGTGCGCCCAGTAGATTTGTTTTCCTTCAGCCAATGCATGGCAAGACGCGACAAGACTTCTCCGCGCCTCGCGGCGCCGTCGCTGCGGCCCGCCGCATCTTCAAACCGTCCGGGAAGGGCGAGTCGTCCGAATAATCCCTGTAGCTGACTTTCGACGGCCGTCTCGTAATTGCGAAATCCCTCGAAAGCATAGCTCGGCAATTGACTGGCTCGAAATACCTGAAAGTGTCCCATGCGGGACTGAACCGGCGCCAGCCAGAATGCTTCGGCCGGCACTTGGAACCCTTTCCACTCGGCGCGAATCAAGTCCCCCTGCCATTGAAAAGCGAGACTACCGCCACCCTTTTCCATCCATAGAATCGTCAATTTATTCCCTACGGGAAGAGGGTGCTCACCTAAGATATCCGCTAGTTCTTGCAAGCCCTTTTCCTCGACTCGTCCTCGAGTCATACGGATGGCCGGACCTCTCAGGCCCATTCCCTCCATGGTCCCTAGAAAACGGCCAAAGGCCACTTTCACCGCGGAGAAATCTTCGGCATTCGCCATATCGAATCGGTCCGATCCGGCGGCCGGCAAGGGCGGCGTCCTCGGAGGACTTGGGCGCGGAGGCACCGTCGGGGGCCTAGCCAAAATCCCGGATTTTGAAACGGCGCTCGGAGGCGTCGAGACGGCGGGGGCCTCAGGCAGGCTCGATCGGCGTTCCGCCGCCTCCAACGAGGCGACTTGCACGGAGAAGCCCATCTTCTGCCGAATAAAATGATAAGCCCGGCCATCGTAGGGCGACAAGACTGTGACGGCCGTGTCGTTCGGAACCGAATGTTCGCGAAACAAGCGATGCAATTCCAATTTCAGGACGCCTTGCAGACTCGAATCGAACTCCTTGAATCCCGCGTAAGTAACCACCACGGGGTCGCGATAATGCGTGAAATAGAGGTCCAAACCGTCGATAACGCGCGAAAGATAGTCCTGCCCGGGGCGAGGGAGGGATTCGATGGAAAAATATCGCGCATGGGGGGAAAGGTCGGAGACACCAAAATTCGGCACTTCGGAATAATAGGGCGCCAAGGGAGCGGGGGGTTTGGAATCTCTCCCTAATCCCAATAGCGTGGGCCGGGAACGCCGGCTGCCCGAACCAGTTCCCTCTTTTCCATTGCCCTCTCCGTCTTGGGTCATCATTAAAATTTCCGGTTTAACCGGCTCGGATACGCCAGGCCGGGAAACTTCTCGGCCACCGGCCAATGCCAGGGCCGGCCTCAAAGTCGTGGGGAAATTTCCTGGAGAATTGTGTGGAAGGGGTGCCCTAAGTCTTTCGCTTCGGAGTTCGAGACTGTGCTCCCAAGCTTGAACCCGCGGTCCCAATGCCTGCGAGCTCAAACGCCCCGCCACGTGAAATTGCAGCAGCATGGCCAAAGAATCCGTCAGCAGAGTCTCTCCCGCCTGGGGTGTCCGCAGACCAGCCCTGCTTTCGAGGGCATGGCCCAACAAGATACCGGTGAACATGCCACCTTGCTGAGTCAGCGTCCTCAAGGACCCTTCGTGAACTCCCCCGGCGCCAAAACGTTGGTAGGCAGCGCCGCTGGCCCAACCCGCGAACTTCATGGCTCCCAAAACCAAATAGCTGGAAGCCAAATCCCGGCTCAGCGCCGAACCGCTCCAATCCTGAGGGCGACCCAAGGCCTGGCTACCCAACCTGCCGACGAGGGTGAAAGTCGGCGCTTCCAGCGCGAAGCCGGCAAGCGAGGCCAGGGCGCGGGCGCCGAAACCCCGCGTCAAAAAATTCGCCGTCGGGGCCGCCGCCAAGCGGGACAAGGCCGCCAAACGCGTCAAACGAAATACGGGCCCGGCCACACCCATCGCCAGCAGGGCGCTGGGTTCCGAAGCTTGTCCCGCGAATTGTCGAAGAAGAAATTCCGCCCGAGGTCCCACCGAACCTCGTCCTAGAATCGCATCGAGCCGCGTGCGGGCGCGATTTCGGACGGTGGAATCCGCCTCGTTTTCCGCCGCCAAGGAATAAACTTCCGCCGCTAAATCCAAACGGCCGAGTTGTTCCTCGCGCTGGGCAAAACCCAAGAGGCCCTCGGCCAAAAGCTGGGGGTCCCGTTCCCGAGTCAAGACCTCCCACTCGTGGCGAAGCACCCCGTTGAGAGGAGTGCGTAATGAGATTTCCATAGTTGTCCGCCTAATTCTTCTTCACCGGCGCCGACGGTAGATCTGAAGGTGCAAATTCAAGCCTTGGGAGGTCGGCAACACATAGTTCACGGCCCCCGCCAAATTGGGGAGCCCCTCGTCAAAAACCTTTTCCCAGAATTCCGGATTCAGGTCTAGGTGGCGAAACGAATTTTGGGCCCCAAAATGATGGTCGGTTTGCAGGACCAAAAAGCCTCCGGGAGAAACGTCCCTGCCAAAATAATCCCCGTCTTTCCCGCCTGTGGAACGTACCAGATAAAACGAGGAGGGGTTGGTCCAATAGGCGATGTCGGCCGGACTCTCCGCATCCAAGTCTTCGGGCTTGGCATAGCGAATGCGATTTTGCATCTCCACCGGAAAATACTTTCGCAATAAGCGAAGATGAGTGGATATTTCCGAACCTGGGTCCTTCACCATGACCGAACTTCCCAGGCTGGCCAGCTTCCATCGAGTTCTCGGGCCCTAGGCCGAAAACATCCGTTTCGGAGACCGTCTTCGGCTCCACCTCATCCCGGAGAAAGGCCCGAGCCGGTATCTCGAAACGAAACTCCGTTCGGGAATTCGGCGCGCTGCGGACCCAAAGCGGTCCCCATCCCAGGGACCGCAAATTCTCGATCACGGAAGCGAGGCCGAAGCCTTGGGAACCCGTCACTTCCTTTCGCGCTTCGCGATAACCGTTGCCTCCCAGGTCGAAGAGATGCTCCGGAAGAATTCCGATGCCATCGTCACGCAGCGATATTCGTAAGCCTCCATCCGGCGTGGAATTCGCGGAAAATTCCGCGGCGGGCTTCTCCGAGGATCGATAACGCCAAGCATTGGTCAAGAGATTGGCCATCACGTCGGCCAAGGCCCGCGTCGCTCTCCGCCCTTCGGCGAATTCCATTTGATCGTGGAAGGCATTATACCACGCGCTACCGAGGACCTGCGAAACGCCGGGAAAGCTTGGCGAGGCCAGGGTGATGCCGTCTTTCAGCGCCGAGCCAGCGCTGTTGCCGCGAGGGGTTTGTAATAGGGCAAGGAGGTCCGAATCCAAGGGGCTTCCCTCGAGAAGCCCGCTCAGGCAATAGTCAACGCCGGCCAGGAATTCGCTTCGGTAATAGAGGTCGTGCAATACCCGGCGATTGGCCTCTTGCCGCCCGCGATTCGCGGGGTCCGCATCGCGGCTCAGGTCCACCGCGCTGCGCAGCGTGCCTTGGGCCAGGTTATAGATGGAAAGGCGGGCTTTTAATTGGGACTGCAAGGTCTCCAAAGCCGCGTTTTCTTGGGTTTCCAAGGCTTGTCCCGACGATAATTTGTCGCTCCATCTCGAAATTAGCGGAAACTGCTGGCCGAAATCCCGCCGCGTTCTTTCTTGGAAATCATAACCCCACTCCATCACCCGTTCGGTGAAGTCATGGGGAAGAGTCACCCGAGTCCGGAATTCGGCCTCGGGAGTGGCCAAGTGCTGGGATAGCAGGTTGATGATTTCGTTGACGGAGGCGCCCTCGAAATCGAATCGAGTCCAACCATTCTCTTCAAACCTCCGCGACTCGTTGCCCGAGGAAACTCCCTGGCTTAGGACTTTCAACTGACTCGCATCCCAATTGAAGGACTCTCTTGGTTTTAAAGGACCATTCGCGACTGATAAAAGGAGCTGGTCCCCGAAGGCGGGTGGAAAGGAGCCCCGGGAAGAACGGGGGCCGTCGCCACGAACCGCGTCCTGCAAGAGCTTTTCCCGCAAGATAAATTCTCTACCCAAGACGTTGGGCAAAATCCTTCCGCTGACATGAAATTGCAAGAGCATGGCAAGACTATCGATCAAGGTCGTCGCGCCGGGTTGTCCGCGACGCAGGCCCGTCCATTCCTCGAGGCGATGTCCGAGGAGAATGCCTGACAGCATGCCCCCTTGATGGAAAAGTCCCCCCAAGCCCGCGCTGGCGCCCAAGCGTTGCTGGAGAGATTGGCTCGCCCATCCCGTCAGCTTAAGTCCACCCAACACCAAATAACTGGAGGCCAACTCCCTACCCAGGGCCAGTCCCGTCCAATCCTGCGATCGGCCCAAAGCCTCGTTTCCCAATTTTCCCGCCAAGGTAAAAGTGGGGGCTTCCACCGCGAAACCGGTCATAGACGCCATCGCCCTTGCCCCGAAACCTCGGGTTAAAAAGTTCGCCGTTGGAGATGCCGCCAACCGAGAAAGCGTCACGGCTCTCGCCATTTGAAAGGCCGCTCCGGCCAAGCCCATCGCGAGCAGGGTGCTGGGCTCGGAGGCTTGGTCCGCGAATCGGCGGAGCAGGAATTCCGCACGGGCCCCCGCCTCTCCCCGTCCTTGAAAGGCGTCCAGACGCCGACGCGCGGCTTCCCTCAAGGCCAAGGATGTGGGCGCATCCGATAGGATTTTTTGATAAGCGGAAGCCGCCGAGTCCAGGTGGCCGTCGTTTTCCAGACGAGACGCGAAAGCGAAGACCCCTTCCCAATAAAGTTGAGGATCCGGTTCGCGCGCGAGCGAATACCATTCGCGGGCGGCCGCGACGGACCACCCGCTATTTGAAGACTGCATGTTTTTCCTTACCCGTTAAATTCGAAGCCCCTTTAGCGTCGCGATCCTTCCTGCGCAAGGAGCTTTCCGGCGATTGGATTTCCTTGCGCGGCCAGTTGGCTCAGGAAAGCGACCGCGCTAGGATCGCTGCGCATAAACAGGGCGAGGACTTCCACCGCCCGCGGCTCTCCGGCCTTGGCCATTTCTCCCAAGGTCAAAAATATGGGGGCGAGTTGGCGATCCGCTCGCTAGACCTCCGGCAGGGACTGGGGCAAAAGGCGCAACAAAGACGCGTGCGTCCGCATCACCTCCAGCAAAAACTCCGGATCGTGCAGGTAGTCGGCAATGGGGCCCTCGCCCTCCAGCATCTTCACGATGGGTTTGGCGACCAGCATTCGAAAACCCGACCGCGCTTGGTCGCAACCCAGGGGCAAGGCATCCAACAAGGGTAAATATCGGCCCAGGTAAGCCTTGCGCAGGTTCCTCTCGGCCTCGAAGTAAGACCGCGACCAAACGTCTCGGCGAAAATAGGTGCGAAATTTCGTCGAAAGTCCCGGTTCCAGCACGGCGCCTTCCATCATCGTGACCGCCTGCTTCAGCTCTCGTGGCTCGGCCGGAGGCTGGCGATGCAAATGGACGTAGATTTCCGCGGCGGTAAGTCTCAGCTGAAAATCCTGATTATAGAAATCCCGCACCGGCTGAGGGAGGGAAATTTCTCTCTCGAGAAGGATGTCCGGCCAATTCTCGACCTCGGGATAAGGGAGGCGCGGATCTTGAAGCATTCTCTCCAAGGTTCGGAGGCTTTTAGCATGCTCGGGATCCCGGGTCAGTTCGCTCAAGTATTCGGGCAATTGCCGCAGCTGCGAGAGCCTTCGTTCGGGAGCCACGCCGGGATCGAGAATGCCCTCGCGCAGGTCCCTAACTTTGTTTCGAGCCTCGGCCAAAGAGGCGTAAGGCCGCGCCTGGCGGCGATAAGGAGCGGCATCCCCTTCGTCTTCGCCGCTTTTCGGAACCTCCCGAGGTTTCCACACCTGAAAAGGAATTTCTTCCCAGGCTTGCAGGAGCTTTTCCACCCAAGACGAGGCGGGCCGTCGCGGCGGTAGCCCTCCCCCATCTCCCTGCGAAGCCATGAGGAGTATCGCCGGCCGCTCGATCCGCGGCGATGGGCGTTCCGAGGCGATGCCTGTGGGGCCGGCCAAGGCGCAATCCGGTGAAAAGCCCTGTTTCGGCGCGGTTCCAGAACTCGCATCCAGGACCGCGTTCCATGCCGGAAGACGCCCACCCTGAAAATTCGTCCCCAGGCGCCCAGCGACGTGGGCCTGCAGCAAGATGGCGAGGCCATCGGCCAGGTTCGGCGCGGCGCCTTGCGGAGGACGCAATCCCGTCCACTGCTCGAGGGCGCGGCCGAGCAGGATACCTGATAAAATTCCGCCTTTCTGGAGAAGAGTCGGCAAGAAGCGTTCGCGAGGGAGACTCGGGACGAAGCGCTGGAACCCTCCGGCCTGCGCCCATCCCGCCAATTTGAGTCCCCCCAATACCAAATAACTGGGGGCCAAATCCCGGCCCCAAGCGGCTCCACTCCAGTCCTGGGGCCTCCCCAAGGACGCCGCGCCAAGCTTGCCGATGAGGGTGAAGGTCGGGGCTTCGACGGCAAAACCCACCAAGGACGCGAGGGCACGCGCTCCGAAACCCCGAGTCATCCAACTCGCGGGTTTTTGAAGAAGCCCGCCCAGAGTCGCCAAACGCGTCAAAGAAAAAATACTTCCAGCCGCTGCCATAGCTAAGATCGTCGCGGGATCAGTGGCGTCTTGCGTTAAGTGCCGCAGCAAAAATTCGGCGCGTTGGCCGAATTTTCCGCCGCCTTGCAGCGCTTGGATTCGCTGGCGGCCGCGCTCCGACGGGAGGGCTGCATAGACGTGGGCGGCCAAGTCGGGTCGCCCCAGACCTTCTTGTTCCATCCCAAAGACCAACAGTTGTCGGGTTAAGAGCTCCGGATCCGGTTCCGAAGCGATGGCTTGGAGCTCCGCCCTCGCCGCCGAGGGCCAGGGTAATCGTTCCAATGGTCGCAGGTCCGCTCGAATCATGTGCCCCTTCTTGCCTCGCGCCCGGTGGAACTAAGGCCTGAACCTCAGCGCATCCAGGACATCGCGCTGGCTGAAGTTTCCGCGCCTGAGCGCTTCCTCGAGTTCCGAGGCTCGAGCCCGGTTCTCCTGGGCACGCGCCAGCCATTCGGCCCGCTGATGCTCCGGAACTCCGTAGTCCCTCAGCATCTCGAGAGCGCCCGCTTCGTCTTGCGGAAAACGCCCCAAGACCGCGGCCGCGTCCGAGCTCAAGAAGCCTTCCGAGGTGATCAAGACATTCTCGATGCCGCCGCGCAGGGGATCGGCGCTGAATCTCAACTGCCGCAAGACCTCGGGGATCCTTTCCGCGTAGCGAGGGTCCAAATCCTCGGTGCGAAAGTTGAACAGGCCCGGGGCTTCGCCGTCGAGCAGGGTTTGGACGCCCATCACCATGTCCACCGCCGAGGCCGCGCCCATGGAGTGGCCGACCAGGCCCTTGATCGCGCTGACCGCCATGGGATGGTTCAGGCCTTCGTAGCGCAAGGCTTGGTAAATGGATTGAATCTCGGCAATGTTATTGAGATCCGTCGATGTCCCGTGGGCTTGCAGCAATTGCGGAACGGCGTCGCCGTGGGCGCGGGCTTGTCGCAAGGCCACCATGGTGGCCGTCACGATGCCCTGGTCCATGGCGGCTAGGTTCGGGGCGCCTCCTTCACCGCTGTTGACATGAATGCCCAATAAGCGACTCGACGGCCATAGCCCCAGCTCGATAGCGCGCTGGAAATTCACCCAGGGCATTCCAGCCGCCGCCTCCGCGACGACCAAGCCCCGCGCATGGCGGGTGAAGGGAGCCGAGGATTCGCTCATCGCGCGCCGGCGCACTTCGATCGGAAGACCCTCCCAAAGCGCTTCGCGCTCGGACTCTTTCATCTGTAATACTTCGGGGCCCAAACGCCCTTGCTCGACCATTTTTTTGACCATGCTGTCGACCGTCATGGGAGCTCTACGGCTGAAGCCGGCCACCATGGGCGCGGTATCGAAGGGAGAGAGAGTCGCGTCCGCGCCGAAGACCATCATCGCGTCCATGGGATATTCGCCGGCGATGCCGTTGCGCAACAAGGATTGACGCGCTCCGAACAAGGCGTAGAGGCCCGAGGCACAGGCGGCGGAGAAGGCCAAATTGGTCCCGCCGGTGAGAGGCATTTCCCCGGGAGCCAGGGAAACGGGCAGTATCCTCTCGATGGCCCTCGGGTTACCCTTCAATTCGGCGAAATCGAAATGCGGCATCAGAAAATTTAGGAAAAGGCCGCGGGCGTTTTCGAGTAGCCCGGATTGCAACATATAAGTGAGGGAATCCCGACCCTGACGGGCGGCGTCGGTTATTTCGGTCATGCGATCCATGCCAGGAAAAGCCGAGCCCTGGGCCACGCCCATGCGGCTAGAGGCGAAAAGCTCTCCTATGGGCCGACCAAAGGAATGCAGGGCCGCGAGGGCCGCATAAAGCCCATAGACTCCGGTGTCGGAAGCGTATTTTAAATTGCGTCCCTGATTCTCGAAGTCGGTCCCCTTGATCCCCTGGGGATCGAGTCCCATGTGCTTGAGCAATCTTTCGCCCGTGCGCAGAGGTTCCGGGAGCAACCCACCATGCCGCACCGGCAGCCTTTGGGCGCCGCCCTGAAGGGGAATTTCACGGACGCCGCTTTGGGATAGCAAGGTCTCGCCGAACTCCGACGCGATCTGATTCGGAGTCATGGTTGCTCCGTCCGAAACTCTTCGCCAAGTTTCCTGACCCGCGCCATCTCGACCGTTATAGCGGGTAAAACCGAAGTCCTCCGAAAGGTACGCCAGGGTCAAAGGCGCGTCGACGCCGTTCATCGCCGCCGAACGGGTGGCGCGGGAGGTTCCTCGAGTCGTGAGCAGTGACCCCCGTCCCAAACTCACCGCGATTTGTTCCGGACGCACGCGCATCCCACGCAAGATCGCGGGAGCCAATCCGGCGGAACCCAAGGTGGTCTCGGGAACCGGAGCGAATGGAGCGGCCGCTACCAAGGGTTCGGATGTCGCCCCGGAAACAGCCGCCACCGGTGTGGGTACGGAATGGGCCAGGGGCGATTGATCCGAAACTGGCGGGACTTCGGGCGCCACCGCGGACAAGGCGGCCAGATCATCGGAAGCTCCGCCACCGAAACTACGTACCGGGGGAGCTTCAGGCGCGCGTTCGCTCAAGCCGAACCAGGAGAGGAATTCCCCTATGGTCCTGCGACCGGTGCGGATGTCCTCTTCCCATTTCTGGGCCACGTCGCTTCGCTCGGAGAGGCGACTGCGATAAGCGGCGATCTCGGCGTGCGAATAGCCGTAGGTTTCGTGCAGGGCCTGATCGTCGATGTACCGAAACAAGGCCGATCCGTTATTGCCCGCGAAACCCTGGGATTGCCCGCCGACGAACCGTAGGGGTCCGGGCATGGTTTCCGAACTGACCACGACGCGGTTGCCCAAGGCGGTGACGTTGGGGTCGAGTTGGCGCCCTTCCAAATTAAAGACTCCCGGGGCCAGCTGGCGGCGCAGCGACATGAGCAGCAGGCCGATTTCCATGCTGCCCGCCGCCCCGAGTCCATGCCCCAAAAGCGCCTTATAGGCCGAGAGACGCAGGGGGCCTTCGTATCCGAAGGCGTCCAAGACGGTGAGTAAATTGCTGGGCTCAAC
>JAIOPF010000245.1 GCA_021414045.1 Deltaproteobacteria bacterium
ACGCTGATCAACGACCTCGTCACCTACGACAAGAAGTGGGGCTTGGAGACGATGTGCATCGGCGGCGGACAGGGCGCGGCCTGCATCATCGAGCGTCTGTAACCTAAATTTCGCATTCATGAGGGAACCATCATGAGACAGATCAAGAAAGTTGGCGTTTTAGGCGCAGGCGTCATGGGCCACGGCATCGCGGCTCACCTGGCGGGCGCCGGTGTCCCGGTACTGCTCTTGGACATCGTCCCCAAGTTCGGCGAGGCCGATCAAAAGGCCGGTCTTAACGAAAAAAGCCCCGCCTTCCGCAACAAGTTCGCATTAGCGGGCATCGAGGCCATCAAGAAATCGAAGCCTTCGGTGATCTACTCCCAGCGCGACCTCAAGCTGATCACCCCCGGCAACTTCGAGGACGATTGGGACAAGCTGAAAGACTGCGACTGGATCGTCGAAGTCGTCGTCGAAAGGCTCGACATCAAGCAGTCGGTCTTCGCCAAGGTCGAGAAGGTGATGCAGCCCCACACCATCGTCAGCTCCAATACCTCCGGCCTGCCGCTGCATTCCATGGCCGAGGGACGCAACGAGAACTTCAAGAAAAATTTCATCGTTACCCACTTCTTCAATCCCGTGCGCTACCTCAAGCTGGTCGAGATCATCTCTTCCTCCGTCACGGACCCCGAAGTGGTGAAGGACATGGCCTCCTTTCTCGAGGACAAACTCGGCAAGGGCGTGGTCTACGCGAAGGATACCCCCAACTTCATCGCCAACCGCATCGGAACCTTCGCCTTCATGGCGGCGCTCAAGCGGGTCATCGACGAAGATTATAAGGTCGAGGAAGTCGACAAGATCCTCGGTCCCGCGATGGGCAAGCCCAAGTCCGCCATGTTCCGCACCGCGGACATCGCCGGCATCGACACTCTCGCTCACGTGGTGAAGAACACCTTCGACAATTGCCCCAAGGACGAACAACATGCGATTTTCGTCATGCCCGATGTGGTCAATAAGATGATCACCAGCGGCTGGACCGGCGACAAGGCCGGACAGGGCTTCTATAAAAAAGTGAAGGGCGAGGGGAAAAAGGAGATCCTCTCCATCAACCTGAAGACCGGCGAATATGGCCCCCAAGGAGAAGTGAAGTTCGCTTCTCTTAAAGCCGCCAAGGGCATCGAAGAAGTCGGCCCTCGCATCAAGGCCGTCTTGGCCGGCGACGATCGCGCCGCCGATTTCGCCTGGAAGGTCACCCGCGACACCCTCATTTACTCGGCCAACCGCATTCCCGAGATCGCCGACGACATCGTCAACGTCGATCGCGCCATGCGCTGGGGCTTCAACTGGGACATCGGACCCTTCGAGGTCCTCGATGCCATCGGCCTCAAAGAAGCCGTCGAGCGCATCAAAAAAGACGGCCTCGCCATTCCCGCCCTCTTCACCCAAGTTCTCGAAAAGGGCGAAGGCGTTTTCTACAAGCGCAAGGAAGGCAAGACCCTCTATTTCGACCTGAAGACCAACACCTACCAACCGGTGCCCACGCGTTCGAACGTCCTTCTGCTCAAAAATCTCCGCGAGCAGAACAAGATCATCGAGAGCAACGGCTCGGCGAGCTTGATCGACTTGGGCGACGGCGTCCTCTGCCTCGAGTTCCACTCGAAGATGAACGCCATCGACGACGAGATCATCAACATGGGCTTCAAGGGCCTCGAGCACATCAAGTCGCAAAACTTGGCCGGCATGGTCATCACCAACGAATCCGACAATTTCTCCGTCGGCGCCAACCTGATGCTGCTTTGGCTCGAAGCCCAACAGGGCAATTGGGACAAGATCAACCAAATAGTGAAGGCCTTCCAAGATTTTTGCATGGCCTTGAAGTATTCGCCCAAGCCCGTCGTTGCGGCGCCCTTCGGACTCACGCTGGGCGGCGGCTGCGAGATAGTCATGGGTTCGGATGCCGCCCGCGTCTATGCCGAGACCTATATCGGCTTGGTCGAAGTCGGCGTCGGCCTCATCCCCGGCGGCGGCGGTTGCAAGAACATGCTGCTCAATTGCGAAGCCGCGCTCCGCGCCAAGGGCCAAAAAGTTTGGGCCTCCACCGGTGACGGCGGTCCTTTCCCCAAGGTGCAACGGGCCTTCGAGCGCATCGGCTTCGCGAAGGTCGCGACCAGCGCCAAGGAAGGCGTCGAGCTCGACTATCTCAAGCCCACGGACAAGTTCTCGTTGAACCGAGACAGCTTGGTCTTCGACGCCAAGCAAGACGTGCTCGAAATGACCAAGACCTACAAGCCCGCGACTCCGCGCGAGGACATCCTCGTTCCCGGCGTCGGCGGCAAGATGGCCATGCTCTCGGCCATCCGCGGCTTTAGGGCCCTGGGTCAGATCAGCGAGCACGACGGCTTCATCGCGGAAAAGCTCTCCCACGTGCTCTGCGGCGGCGACATCCCCACGCAGCGCCTGGTCTCCGAGCAATACCTCCTCGACCTTGAACGCGAAGTCTTCCTGCAATTGGCCGGAACCGAGAAGTCCCAGGCCAGGATGCAGTTCATGCTTATGAACAACAAGCCCCTGCGGAATTAATCTCGTGGGCGAAAAGCAATATCCCTTTCAAAACAGGGGCTCCGTCGCCGGAGCCCCTGTTTTTTTGCACACCCTCTTCCCCGCTCCTCGCGTTCATTATTAACAATTGCTTTCACCCCCCCGGCGGGCTAAATCCCCTGAAATTCCCTTTTCGCGAGGATTCTCTATGAAAAAACTCTTCCTCCTATCGACCCTTATCCTATTCACGGCTTGCTCCGGAGGCCAAAGCAACCCGGCTCCCAAGGCGACGCAAGCCGCGGCCGCCGCCCCCTCGGATCCCAAGGTCGTCGTCGCCGAAGTCGACGGCGAGAAAATCACCGAGGCCGACCTCGATGCCGCCGTCAGCAGCCAACTCATGAGAATCCAGTCCGAAGTTTACGAGATCAAGAAGCAAGGATTGGATGACCTCATCAATCGCAAGTTGGCCGCCAAAGAGGCCAAAAAACGGGGCGTCACGGTCGATCAGCTGATGAAGACGGAAGTCGTCGACAAGGTCGGCGAGATCTCCGACCAAGAAGTGACGGACTTCTACAACCAGAACAAGGACCGCATGGGCGGCCGTACCCTCGACCAGGTGAAAGCCCCGATCAAGCAGCAGATGTTCGCCCGCAAGGCCGGCCTCTACCAGCAGAATTTCCTGACCCGACTAAAAGACTCGGCCTCCATTAAGGTCGACCTCGAAGCCCCAACCGTCGACGTCAGCGTCGACGACGATCCCATGAAGGGCAATAAGAATGCCTCGGTGACCATCATCGAGTTCACCGACTACCAATGCCCCTTCTGCGGCCGGGTGCGCCCAACGTTGAAGCAATTGGTCGCCGAATACGGCGACAAGGTCCATTATGTACTGCGAGACTATCCCCTCGACTTCCATCCCTTCGCGAAAAAGGCGGCCGAGGCCGCTCAATGCGCCGGCGATCAGGGAAAATACTGGGAGTACAGCGATGAGCTCTGGAGCAACCAAGGCGCCCTGGAAATCGTCGACCTGAAAAAATACGCGGGCACCATCAAGCTCGACCAGAAAAAATTCGACGAATGCCTGGATCAAGGCAAGTTCTCCGCGGAAGTCGATAAGGACCAAGCCGACGGCGCCAAGGCCGGAGTGAGCGGGACGCCCTCCTTCTTCATCAACGGCCAAATGATCACCGGCGCGCAGCCGGCCGAAAAGTTCAAGGAAATGATCGACCAAGCCCTGAAGAAGGCCTCGGGAAAGAGCTCTTAAACCCGTCACCCGCCGTTTTTTAAAAAAGGTGGCCAAATCTGGCCGCCTTTTTTATTGTAAGCGCTCAGCGCCCGAAAGAGCCCCAACGAAGGAAACTTATGCTCGACGCCAAATTCGTCCAACAGAACCTCGAAACCGTGAAAAAGGCCCTCTTAAACCGCGGCAAATCCGTGGAGGGAATCGATCAGGTCGCCGGGCTGATCCAGAAAAAAAACGCGCTTCAGACCGAGCACGACCAATTGCGGGCCACCCAAAACAACGCTTCTCAAGAGATCCAAAAGCTGAAGAAGGCTGGCCAAGACGCCTCCGCCACCATGGCCGAAATGAAGAGCGTCGCCGACCGTCTCAAGGCCATCGCTCCGGAGGTGGAAGCATTGGAACGCGAGCTTGACGACCTACTGATGCAGATCCCCAACCTGCCCCACAGCTCGGTTCCGGTGGGGACCAGCGAAAGCGACAACCAAGTCGTCCGCTCCTGGGGAGAAAAACCCAAGCTCGATTTCAAGCCCAAGTCCCACTGGGAGATCGGCGAAGACCTGGGCATCCTCGATTTCGAGCGCGGCACCAAAATCACCGGCGCCCGCTTCACGCTGTACCGAGGAGCCGCCGCGCGGCTCGAGCGCGCCCTGATCAACTTCATGCTCGAGACCCACACCAAGGAAGGCGGCTACGAGGAGGTCCTCCCCCCCTTCCTGGTCAACGCCGACAGCTTGCGCGGAACGGGACAGTTGCCGAAATTCGAGGCCGACCTCTTTAAAACCACCGAGGGCTATTACCTTATCCCCACGGCGGAAGTTCCGGTGACGAACATTTACCGCGATGAAATCCTCAAAGCGGAACAACTTCCCCTCTCGCTCACCGCTTATACGCCCTGTTTCCGCAGCGAGGCCGGCAGCTACGGCAAGGACGTGCGCGGCCTCATCCGCCAGCATCAGTTCAACAAGGTCGAATTGGTGAAGTTCACTCGGCCGGAAAATTCCTACGAAGAGCTCGAGAAACTCACGCGCAACGCCGAATCCATCCTGCAAAAATTGGGATTGGCCTACCGCGTGGTCACGCTGTGCACGGGGGATATGGGCTTCTCCGCTGCCAAGACCTACGACATCGAGGTTTGGCTGCCGGGTCAGGATACGTACCGCGAGATCTCAAGCTGTTCCAATTTCGAGGATTTTCAGGCAAGGCGAGCGAAGATCCGCTTCAAGGACGAGAAGGGAAAGAACCAATTGGTGCATACCCTCAACGGCAGCGGACTCGCGGTGGGCCGCACCCTCGTCGCCATCCTCGAGAACTACCAGCAAGCGGACGGAAGCGTCGTCATCCCCGAGGCCTTGCGGCCTTACTATGGCGGCGACAGGATTACGAAATAAGAGAATCTTGCATCGGAAGGGTGTCCGAGTGGTTTAAGGAACCGGTCTTGAAAACCGGCGTGCGGGTAACCGTACCGTGGGTTCGAATCCCACCCCTTCCGCCCATCTCCTCATCACGGCGGCGTCTGGCAGACGAGGTCGCCGTTCAAATCCGCCA
>JAIOPF010000207.1 GCA_021414045.1 Deltaproteobacteria bacterium
CAGAATGTCCTGAAACACGGGGTTTCCTTCCACAAAGCTCAATTGGCCTTCATTGATGAAAATCGTATCATTGCTCTCGATGCAAGGCACAGTTACAATGAAATGCGATATTTTTGCTTTGGAAAAGTAGAAAGTGATATTCTGACCGTCCGATTTATCTGGCGCGAGGGCAAGATAAGGATTTTGGGCCCGGGATATTGGAGAAAAGGCCGAAAGGTTTATGAAGAAACAGCCAAAAAGAAGTAGGGATCCCATCGGGAAAATAAAAATCATCAAAGACTTTCTTCCTTCGCCGGAAAATTTGGTGTTGAAAGAAAAATCGGTAAAAATAAGCTTGTCTTTGCCGGAGAGCAGCGTCGAATACTTTAAACGGAAGGCTAGGAAGCTTCGGGTTCCCTACGAGTTAATGCTAAGCAAGCTTTTGCAAAAATACGCCAAACAGGAGCTCTCCCTCTCAAGGATATAGCGTTTTGTAGCTCCAATAATTCCTCATCACCAGCTTCACGTATAAATTCGTCTCGGCGAAGGGGATTTCCTCGATGAATTCGTCGGTGGCCAGGTTGCCGAATTGCTCCGACCATTGCTTTGCCCGCCCCGGTCCTGCGTTATAGGCGGCGAAGGCGTAGGCCCAATTATCCGAGAAACGGCTGAGCATGGCTTTCAGCTCGGCGGCTCCGACTTGGATGTTGTAATTGGGGTCGAAGAGATCGCCGGGTGAAATTCCCAGCGCCCGGGCCCGTCCGGAGGCCGTCGCCGGCAGCAGCTGCATCAGGCCCTGGGCGTTGGCTCCCGAGCTGATCCAAGGCATGAAGCCGCTTTCTTGGCGCATCAGCGCGACCACCAGCTGAGGAGGCACCGAAGATTGGGCGCCCGCCTTTTCTATCTCTTCCCGATATGCATAGGGGTACTGAAGGCGGGTTCGGTAGCTTTCCGCAGCGACGGGATCCGCGAAGAGCGACTTGAAGCGGTCCCAATATTTTTGACCTAAGAGAACGGGGATGAAATAGGCCCGCGTCTTCTTGGCGGCTTCCAGCAAATGCGCCATTCCCTCCGCTTGACCTTGGTTTTGCTTGAGCGCGGCGTCGATTTCCGTCGGGGCCAGTTTTCCCAATCCCAATTCGGCCAAGGCTTCCGCTTTCCGAAAATGCGTGTCCCAACGCGCGAGGGGTCTCTCGATCTTCTCGCCGCCGGCGCCGTGCGGGGCGGGAGGGGCGGTTTTCCAGGAGGCCGGGACCTCCGGAGTCTGCGGCAAGGCGTCGGAGTTCTTCAGGCGCTTGAGGGCGAGGAAGCCGTAGTAGCTATAAGGAGAGCTGTCGGCGCCGCGTTGCAAGGTCTGCGGAACGGAATCCTTCTTGCCTTGTTTTTCTTGGACGCGAGCCTGCCAATAAAGCGCCTTTCCGCGCGTCGGGCCGTCGGTGGCCCCTTGTTCCATGGAGGTCAACCACTTCGAGCTTTGCTCCCAATCCCCGCGGCGGTAGGCCGCCCAGGCCGCCGCCCAAAGGGCCTTATCTCGAAAGTTTCCCTGAGGATAGGCCTGAGCCAGGCGACCGAAGACCTCGGAAGCCTCGGAGAAACGGCCGGCTTGGTGCGCGATCATGCCGGCGCGGTAGAGGGCCTCTTCGCCTTCCGGAGTTCCGGGATATTGCCTTTGCACGCGTTCGAAGGTCGCGACGGCGGCGCCTTCGTCACCGTTGCGCAATTGGCTCATGCCGAGGTGGAGGAGGGCGCCACGGGCGGCTTCGGTGGGCACCGAGGGGCCGGGTTCGAGAAAAATCGCGGCGTCGCCGTAGCGCTTGAGATTATAGAGCGTTTCGCCTTGTTTCACGCGGGCGAGTTCCCGCATCGCACCCTCCAAGCCGCCGGAGATCTGTTGGTAGACTTCCAGGGCCTTGGCGTAGGACTTGGCCTGAAAAAAAGCGTCGGCGCGTGGCAGGTATTCCGGAAGGCTCCAGGTCAATGCGGATTGTCCCCGCGCTTGGATGATTTGGCTTTTGGCTAGGTCGGCGACGGAGGCTGTCGGATACTGCAAATAGACCGATTTCAAATCGGTGATACCGCCATCCACGTCTTTCAAGGCGATCTTCGCCAATCCTAAATAGTAGAGGGCCTCGCCCTTGTTGTTGCCCTCGATTTGGGGCAGCAGTTTCTCGAGCGCCTCTTTCGCTTTTTGGTTTTCACCCCCGGCTTGGAGCGCGCGGCCTAGCTGTACCTTGGCGGCGTCGGCGAACAGGCTGTCCGGTTCCGCTTTGATCAGGAAGTCCAAAGTCTTGGTGCCTCCTTCGAGGTCGCCAGTTTCGATCTGGGATTTCCCTAGGCCCCATAAGGCGTAATCTTGGAGGGGGCCTTTGGAGGTCGCGGGACCGGAAAGCAGTTTGACCGCATTGACCGAATCCCCCTGCAAAAAGGCCTCGTAACCAGCCTTGAGAGCGGAATTTTGCGCCCGGAGGGCGGTGGGATAAGGCAAGAAAATCAGGACGGACAAAATCCAAAAAAGAGAGCGAATTTTCATCTCTCCTATTTAATCAAAAACTTCGAGGGTGGGTAGCAATATGGGAAATTAGTCGGAATAGGCCTGAGTAACCTTTGGCTCCCAAGGAGAGGCTTTCCTCGGCGATTTCTTGGTCGGAAAGGGCGGTCAGCACGACAATGGGAGTGGCGGCCAGTTCTTTATGCTTTTTGAGTTCGCGCATGAATCCGAAACCGCTCATGCCGGGCAGCATGAGGTCGAGGAGAATGAGGTGCGGCTTGAACGCCACGGCTTTATCGAGGCCTTCTTGAGGGGAGATGGCCGTGTCGCAATCGAAGTGATTGGCCTCCAGCGTCTCTTTTAAGAGTGTCAATATATCGGGGTCATCGTCGACGACGAGGACCCTTTTGGTTCTTGGGATCATGGAATACTCCCCCCTACCCGTTCCATCCCTTTACCCTCTTTTCGACGGCGAAGGCTTTAACAGACATATCCCTCATGGGACAATGAAATAAATGACTCCATCCCATCAATTTTTCTATTTTACCCTAAGGTAGGAACCTAAGTTAAGATCATTGTCGGTCCTATGGCGCTATCTCCTCAAATATATTTGATCTTAGCCCTATTGCCGGTCCTGGCCGGACTAGCCTATTGGGTGGGGCACCGCAGGGCTTCGGGATCTGGAAATTCCGGAGAAGCAGGGGCCAAACGTCTCGAAAACACGGAGAAAACCCTTTCCTTGCTGCGGGCCACCCTCGAGTCGACCGCCGACGGGATTTTGGTGGTCGACAGCCAGGGGCGCATGGTCAGTTTTAACGAGAATTTCCTCAATATGTGGCGAATTCCCGAGGATATTCGGCTCAAAAGGGACGACCAGGCCGCCTTGAGCTTCGTGCTGGACCAGTTGCGGAACCCCGAGGAGTTTTTGGAAAAGGTAAAGGTGCTTTATTCCCGGTCCGAGGAGAAGAGCTACGATATTTTGCACTTCAAGGACGGAAGGGTTTTTGAGCGTTTTTCCAGGCCCCAAATGCTGGGAAAAAGTGTCGTCGGAAGAGTCTGGAGTTTTCGCGACGTCACCGAGCTGAAAAAGACGACCACTTCGTTGGAGAGTCTGCATCGCGAGATCCGTGAACGTGGCAAGGTCGAAGCCGCCCTGCAGGCCTCGAAGGATTACCTCGACAAAATCATCAACACGATCGCGGATCCCATCTTCGTGAAGGACCGCCGGCACCGTTGGGTGCTGCTCAACGATGCCTGTTGCCAATTCATCGGCCATCCGCGGGAAGTGCTGATCGGAAAATCCGACCACGAATTTTTCCCTCCCAAGGAAGCGGAAGTTTTCTGGGAAAAGGACGAAGAGGTTTTCCAATCGGGTCGGGAGAATCTCAATGAAGAGTCCTTCACCGACGCCAAAGGCGTCACCCACTATATTCTGACCCGCAAGTCGCTCTATACCGATGCTGATGGCGCGAGTTTCATCGTCGGCACCATCCGAGACATCACGCTTCGGCGCCAGGCCGAATTGGCCTTGCTGAAGGCGAGAGACGAATTGGAGCAGCGGGTGCAAGAGAGGACTCTCGAGCTCTCCCGCGCCAACGAGGAGCTGAGAAAGGGAATCCTCGATCGCTCGAGGGCCGAGGAAGAATTGAAGCGCAGCGAAAAACAATATCGCGACCTGGTCGAGACCTCCCATGACCTCATCTGGTCGGTGGACGCCGAGGGTCGCTGGACTTTTCTCAACCGCAAGGCGGCTCGACGGATCTATGGTTACGATCCGGAGGAGATGCTCGGCCGTCCTTTCACCGATTTCGAATCGCCGGAACAGGCCGCGAAGGACCTGGAAGTGTTCGGCAAAGTCAAGGAGGGGCAGCCATTTTTTCAGTATGAAACCATCCATGTCCGGAAGGACGGACAGCCCGTTTACCTCAGTTACAATGCCATCGTGATTCGCGACGAAGCCGGCAAGGTGATCGGAACCACCGGCACCGCCACCGACGTGACGGCCCGAAGGTTGGCCGAGGAAAAATTGAAGGAAAGCGAAGAGCGCATCCGCACCATCGTCGACCATGCCTTGGATGCGGTGGTCGTCATCGATGCGGAGGGCCGCATCGTTTACTGGAACCCGCAGGCCGAGAAGATCTTCGGTTGGTCGACCCTGGAAGCGATGGGGCGCAAGGACACCGAATTGCTGATTCCGCCGCGTTTCCACGAGCTGTATTTGAAAATTCGCCGGCGCTTCCTGCGCACGGGGCAGGAAGGGATGCTGAACCGTCTCGTCCAAACGGTCGCGCGCCACTCGGACGGCAGCGAGTTCCCCGTCGAAATCACCGTTTCCCCCCTGCGCTGGGGGAATGATTTCCTCTTTAGCGCCTTTATCCGGGATATCACGGAGAGAAAAAAGGCCGAGGAGGATATCCGACGCAAGACCCTCGAGTTGGCCCGTTCCAACACCGAGTTGCAGGATTTCGCCTATGTCGCCTCGCACGACCTGCAGGAGCCCTTGCACAAGATCATCGCCTTCGGCGACCGGCTCAAGCTCCATGCCGGGGGAGGAATCGGCGAGAAGGCCTTGGATAGCCTCGAGCGCATCCAAAAGGCGGCCCTGCGCATGCGGCAGCTGATCGACGACTTGCTGCAATACGCACGGGTGACGACCCGGGCGAAGCCCTTCGAGAAGGTCGAGCTCGAATCCGTGCTCAAGGAAGCCTTGAACGTCCTTGAATGGCGCGTCAGCGAGACGGACGCGCAAATTCGGTGGGAGGGATTGACCGATCTCCAGGCCGACCGTTCGCAGATGCTGCAGCTGTTCCAGAATTTGCTCGGGAACGCGCTGAAATTCCACGCTCCCGGATCGGTTCCTCAAGTGCGGGTCTCCTCCGGCGTTTCGGAGCAGGGTTTCCTTGAAATCGTGGTGGAGGATCAAGGCGTCGGGTTCGACGCGAAGTTCGCCGAGGTGATTTTCAAGCCTTTCCAACGCTTGCACGGTCGCCAAGAATACGAGGGAACGGGAATGGGCTTGGCGATTTGCCAAAAGATCGTGCAGCGCCACGGCGGGAGCATTTCCGTCCAAAGCGAGCTCGGGAAAGGCGCCCGATTCACGATACGATTGCCGAAGGAAGGCGACTCATGACCGAGAAGCGGCCGACGATCACCATCCTATTGGCGGAAGACGACGAAGACCAATTCCTCCTCGCCAAGGACGCCTTGGCGGAAACGGGTTTGGAAATCGACGTGCGTTGGGTGCGGGACGGCGAGGAGTTGATGAATTACTTGCAGCGCCGGTCTCCCTATCATGATGACGTCGTCGCCCCCTGGCCCCGCCTCATCTTGCTGGATCTCAACATGCCCAAAAAAGACGGTCGCGAGGCGCTCTCCGAGATCAAGGCGGATCCGCGCTTTCGGGCCATCCCGGTGGTGGTGTTGACGACCTCGCGCAACGACGAGGATATCCATTACACCTATAGTTTGGGAGGGAGTTTCATCCGCAAGCCCGTGCGCTTCGACCAGATCGTGGAAGTCCTGGGGAATTTGGCGAAGTATTGGCTGGAAACCGTGGAGCCGCCGCCCCGCAATCATGACACCTGACAATCACTTCCAGGGGCTGACCACGCCGTCGCTAGGGACTGGCTTGGGTTTGATCGGCGTCGAGCTATTGCCGCCGCTGTTCTTGGCAGGCGGTTTGCCGCTGGGTTTAGGAGAGGCTTCCTTCTCCAGCCTCACCGCGGACTTTTCCTGGCTGCCGTCGAGCTTGATCTTCTTGGTCTTGTAGCCTTCGCGGCGGATTTCGAGCTCCACCGTCTCGCCTTGCTTGAGCTCGAGCAGCACCTCGCTGACTCCCAAGTCCTCGTCTCCCTTATAAGCGTGGGCGTCCTCGGGATCGATTCGGAGCGCGATGTGCTTGGTCGTCGGGGCGGGTGGTGCGTCCGTCACTGTGATTTTGTTCGGCTTCGGAAAATCGTCGTTCGCGGGCGGAGTTTTCTTGTCGTCTTGGGATTTTCCGGCACCGAGAAAGACGGCCGTGAAAATCGCCAAACCGCCGAGGCCGCCCAATCCCGCATAGATCGGCAAACGCTTGCGAAACCGGGAGCGGGGGGTGAGCCTGTCTTTTCCGACATGGAAGTAGTCGACCGGTTCGTGGTCTTCTTCCGTGCGAGCTTGCAGTTCGGCCACTGCTTCGGGAGCGAAGCCGGCCCGTAGTTTGTCCAAGTCGGAGATCAATTCGTCCATCGTTTGATACCGGAGCTCCGGCTTCTTGGTGAGGCATTTCATGATGATGGCTTCGAGGCCCGGGTGCAGGTCGTCGGGATTTTTCATCATCTCGCGCAGTGGCGGGACGGGCTTGAACATCTGACTGGTGATGATCTGGGACATATTTTCGGAATCGAAGGGGATTTTTCCGCTAGCCAACTCGTAGAGAATAATTCCGTAGGAATAGATGTCTCCTCTCTGATCCACTGGAATGCCCGCCGCCTGCTCCGGGGACATGTAGTGCGGCGTGCCGAAGACGGACCCATCTTGGGTCAGCTTGTTTTTCGTCTGGACGTTCGGCACCTTGGCGATTCCGAAATCCAGGATCTTGACGAAGTCCGGATCATTGCCGCGCGGAATCAAATAAATGTTGTCGGGCTTGAGGTCGCGATGGACGATGCCCGCTTTATGGGCCGCCGACAAACCTTCGGCGAGCTGGCGGGCGATGTTGACGAAGCGGGGCAAGGGCACCGATTCTTTGTAGTCGATCAAATGGGAGAGCGCCTTGCCTTTGAGAAATTCCATGACGATGTAGGGGGATCCGTCGGGGAATTGGCCGAAATCGCTGATGTCGATGATATGCGGGTTTCCGATCGCGGAGGCGGCCTTGGCTTCGTTCAGGAAACGCGTGGTGACTTCCCTGTCTCGCCCCATCTCTCCCTTCAACACCTTCATCGCGAAGGGCTTGTCGAAAACCGCATGTCGGCATCCGTAAACGACGCCCATGCCGCCCCTGCCGAGCACTCCCTGAATGATGTAACGGCCGTCGATGGTCTTGCCGATATAAGGATCGGAGGTCACCGGCGCTGGGAGTGGAGCCGGAGGAGGCAGCGGAGCTTGAGGCGCAAGCAAGGCTTGGGAGGGAGCGGGTTGGGCCTTTTGTCCAGGGGCGCCGTAGATGGTGCCTTCGGATCCCTCGAGTTGAATATCGATATCGGCGATTTCTGTGACGCTGTCCGGACGCGGTTTCCCGCCGTTTCCGCTATTGCCGCCTCCGAAGCCGCTCATGGCCATGAAGACCGGAGCGCCGTCATGGGCCTGAGCCATGGCCAGTTGGCGACCCGGCAAGACGGGGCTTAAGTTCGCCGCCTTATTGTTGAGGTCGGCGCGCAAGCCCAGCTCGGTGTGAAAGCGGGAAAATCCCTCGCCCAAGGTGCCGCGACCCAGCCGCGCGCCAACGCTTAAACTCACTAAAGAGGACAAGGTGTCGAGCATGAAGGTCGCTCCCTCCACGTGCTTGCGGAGGCCCAAATTTTCCTCGAGCTTGTGCGAGGCCGCCAATCCCAGGAAGGTGCTGCCATGTGCGAGCGCCCAGGAGGTTTGGCGCTGTATACCCGCGCCGGAAGCTGGGCTGGCCAGGGTTTCGCCAAGGCCTTTTCCCGCCCAACCCGAGAGCTTCAAGGCGCCGATGGTCAAGGCGGCGCGGGCCAGGTCTTCGGAGAATGGGCCTTCATGGGCGGGGGAGAGCGCGCGATTCAAGGTGGCGAAGGTCGAAACCTCGGAGAGGTAACCGACGCTGCCAGCGGCCAAGCGGGCGCCGAAGCCCCGGGTCATCCAGGAAGCCGAAGCCCGCGAACCGGTTGCGACCAGGCGACCGAGGACGGCCGTCCCGACGACTTCTCCCACCAGGGATCCGGCGAGCATCGGAGCGATGAGGCGTGGATCGGTGGCGTCGTGGCAGAATCGGGAAAGCAAAAATTCCGCGCGTAGGCCGTTGGAGCCCGCCCCTAAAAGGGCGGAGGCCTCGGCTTTGGCCTTGCTCTTGATTTCGGGCGCGATATCGGCTTCCGCCAGGCTCGCGAGGATGGTGTGGGCCGCTTGGAGATGGTGATCCGCTTTCAGGGAGACGCCGATATCGAGGAGGGACTGGGCCAACAAGCCTTCATCGTTCTCCTTTTTCAAGTCCTCGAGTTGGGCGGTCAAAGAAGCGGGGGCTGGGGTCTTCCCTTCGGAGAATTGACGGAGCAAATCTCCGAGGAGTTTCCTCCCCGCGGAAAGATTCGTAGCCTCGGTCTTCCCTTCAGGGGAGTGCCGAACGATAGGATCTGTAACCTGAATCAGGTTCGATGAACTCATATGGGGACCAAAGTCCTTTTTGGCGCAACCCTCGCCGCGAGATACCGGAAAGCTCCCGCGAAGGCGCTGCGGCCGTGTTGGATCATTCAATCAGGTGGGGTACGCGGACGAAGGTCCATCGTCTGCGTCGATTCGAAATGTGCCCCTGATTTTTGTGCCTTATCGGCAATTTGAGGGCAAGGTTGTTTATCTTTAATTCGTCATGCCTCGGAACCTCCGGTTGGGCCATCCTTTGCGGGAAGGGGAGCCTTGAGAGGCCTCTGGAGCTTTAATTATTCCAAGCTATGCTTAAGGTAATATTTATAACTATATGTTTTTTAATATTTATTATTGATTTTTCACAACTGTGCCCTTAGGGTGCCGATAAGACTCATGAATTCTTTAGGGTTCGGGGCACGTCGCACTCCACGTTGAAGGCCGCTGGGTTTCTTTGTTCGGCCGAAATTCCCCACAAACAGATCGTCTTAACCAAGAACGTGGATTTCCATGGGGACTCGAACATCCCATTTGCTGGGTCTTAGGAGCGTGGCTGCGTCGGCTTCGCCTTTTGCCCCCGACCTTTTTCTGGCGACTTTCCTCGATTCCCAACTTCAGGGAGAGGGATCGGAGCCACGGACTTTTTTGGCGGATTTGGCGCGCCAAGGCCTCCCCCTGAGCCAGGCTTTCCAGCGCCTCTCAACCGAGGATTGTGCTCGCTTGAGTCGCCACCTTCCGGAGGCGACGCTGAGGCGTCTTTTTTCCCTCTCGCAAGAGCGGGATCCGGCCTATTTTTTTCCGGACTTATTGGCCCTGGGTCGAAGTCTGGCCGAATCGGGCCGGATGGCTCCGGCGCTGGCCCTCTTTTCCGTCATCGCCCAGCCTTTGGATGGCAATCAGGGATGGTCGGAGACGGCGCGGCGGGAAGCCGAGGCGATCTTGGGAGTTAGTTCCACGGGCTTGCGTTCGGAGTTCCTGCTGCGGCATTTTTCCGAAGAAGCCTCGAATCCGGCTTCTCTCTTGGCGATGACGGTGGGAGGCCTGGCTTTCAGCGCGGCGCGCGCGGGAGCCTTGAGTCGGCTTTTATCCTCGCCGCGAGCTTCTCTCTTCACGCGAGGGTTGGGGGCCGAGGTTTTTTCCGGGACTCTCGGTTTCGTGGCGGAAGTTCCCTCCTTCGTCTTCGCCTCGCGGGGTTTGCACCAAGCTTTGGGACAAAGCCAAGATTGGAGTTCGCTCGCCCTAGGGCGAGACCTTCTGGGAACGGGATTGGTTTTGTCGGCATTGCGCTTGAGCGGAGCCGGCGGCGCTTTCCTGGCCAAGGGGCTGCCCAACCAGGGCGTTTTCCCCAAACTCTCGAAATATCTTTTACCTTCGGCCAGTCTTTTGGGTGGCATCATGATCGCCCATGGGGCGGAGGAGTATTTTGGACTGAGGCCCCGCCTGCCGGGAGATATGTTTTGCTTGGAAGCCTTGGGCACCTTGTTGCAGTTCGAGGTGGCGGGCCGTTTGCAGCGTGGACTTTTGGGCCCGGGTTTCGCGGTCTTCCAGCAAGAATTGAAGATTCGCGCAGAAGGGACGGGGCCAGAATCCAAAAAGGAATCGAGTTCGGACCAGCTTGGGCGAGCTTGGGCCTTTCGGGGAAGGGTGCCTGAGGGAAAGTCGCGAGAGTCGCGATTGCCGATTTTCTTCATGATGAACGAGAGGAAGGATGAAGAGGGGAAGGAAGCGATTCCGGGAAGAAAGATCACGGAAGCCGGCCCGCAGCCGCGCAAGAATGAGCTTCCGATTCCCGCGAAGGATTTGGAGGTTTCCGTCGGGGATCTGCCTAGCGATACTGAAACGGAAATTTTGGTTCTCGAAGAGCTCTATAAGGAGGAGCCCGTTTCGCCGCCCCGGGTCGTCCCACCCACTCCCCCACAGCCCGTCGCCTCGAAGCCCCTTGAAAGCGCCCGCCGTCCGACGCTCCCGCCGCCCGCCGCCGCGGCGAAAGCTCCTCCGCGTCTCGAGCTGAAAGAAGGGCTATTGGTGGGCCCCGAGCCCCGATTCCCCAATGGGCGCTATAAAGTCGAGGGCTTCTTGGGCAAAGGCGGCATGGGAGAAGTTTGGAAGGTTTACGACCAGGATCTGCGGCGCTATGCGGTGATGAAAGTCATGCGCGACGTGGTGAAGAACCTGGAGCATCAAGCGCGTTTTCGGCACGAGATCACCATCGCCGCCAACCTCCGCGGCAAATACACCGTCGGTGTCCATGCCCAGGTTGAGCTGCAACCGGGACTTTTGGCCTTCGTGATGGACTATGTCCCGGGGCACGACCTGGCGACGATACGCGCCGGCGTCGATCAGGGGGATCCCGCCATCCTCGATCAATACCCCGTCGAAAGGCGCGTCGAGATCTTCGTCAAGATCTGCGAGGCCGTGGCCTTCATCCACGACAAGGGCGTCATCCACCGTGATCTCAAGCCGGAAAATATCCGCATCGACTCGGACGGCAACGTCTTGTTGATGGACTTCGGATTGGCCAAGTACATCGCCCAGGGCGGCTCCGAGCCGGTTCGTGACTTGCCCCCGGAAGCCCTGACTCACGTTTCCGAAGGCCTCACCGATCCCAAGCACGTCAACGGAACGCCCGGGTATATTCCCCGCGAGGTGATGATCCAGCGACTTCCCAAGGGAGATCCCCGCGGCCAAGACATCTTCGCCCTGGGCGTGATTCTTTACGAGTGGATGACCGGCCGCCATCCCTTCGCGGAATACCGGGACGGAGATCACAAGGCTGGAGAGCCCAAGCGGGTGCCGCAACGCCTGCAAGGCGGTCGATTGAAAATTCCGATTTATGCGAGCGCCTTTTGGGGCGATCCCGATCCGGCGCAGGGGACTTCGGTGCCTTCCTTCCGCGAAGTGTTGGTCGGAGAATATCTTCCGTCGTTTTACGAATTGGAAAAGATCGCCTTGAAGGCCTTCGCGCCAAATTTCAAGGATCGTTACGCCTCCGGGCACGAGCTGCGGCAGGCCGTGCTCTTGGCGAAGTCCAATGCGGAAGTGGCGCGACTGCGGCAGGTTCGCGCGCAAATGAAAGTCTTGGAAGGCGAGATGCACCGCGCTTGGGCGCCCTTCCACGAGGGGAGGCAAATCAGCCACGAAGAATGGCTCAAGATGGATCAGCCCATCCATTTGCTGCGTCAGTACCAAACCTCCTGGGAAGAGGGGAAGGAAGAGCTGGTCTACAATCTGATCGAATTGATGAAGGGAGAAAAATGGCCCGAAGGCCGAAGAATCATCGCTCAGGCGAGTTGGGAACGCTTGATCCAGGGCGGAGCGAGACTGAACATGGCGACTCGGAAAAAGTTGGGCGAAAGGATTTGGAAGAACGTCGGAGGAGCCGAGGATCCCAACTACAGTATGCTGCTGGCGCTCAAGGGCCAGGTCAACGCGGATTTCAGGGTCGTTTCCTTCCGCGACACCTCCAAGCTTCTAAACTCGGTGACGCTCAAGGTGGTTCCTTGGAAGCAAAGCGTGGAACAGGTCGCCCACAACGGGGAAATCGAGACGGGGGTTTACCTCGAATTGGCGCCCCTGGTGACCGGGCCTCTGGAGGCGGTGCTTCCCAAGCTGAAGCTGCAGGCGGGTTTCTACGTCTTTGAGCTGGGGTGCGAGGGTTTCGCGACGCTGCGTGTGCCGGTGGAAGTCACGCTGAAGCAAGTCCGAGAGACCATTGAAAGCGGGCGGCCGCTGAAGTTCCACTTCGAGATGGTGCCCGAGGCGGAAGTTCCCGATTTCATGACGGTCATCCACCGTACCAAGGCCACGATCGGCCACGACTACTATCGCGACGGCGATCCTTCCAAGGTCTATAGCTTCCCAATGCGCGAGATCGCTTTGCCCACTTTCGCGGTCTCGCGCGATCCCGTCACCGTGCGCGATTACGTCGCCTTCATTCAATCCCTCTTGCAGGAAAAAAAGCTCGAGGAAGCCAAACTCTATATGCCGCGAGCCCCTCGGGCTCCGCGCGACCTCTCCGAGGGCATCGTGAACAACGTCATGGAGACCATCAAGGAAAAGGGCGTGATGACCGCCCTGAAATCCCTCATGTCGGAGGTGAGCGGCCACGTTTATTATTGGACCATCAAGACGGAAGGCAAGGGCGCCGAGAAGCGCTATGTCTTGGTCGATCCGAGCACCCACAAGGATCCTCAGGGCGATCCGATCAGCCTCGACCAGCCGATCAGCGGGATTTCCTACGCTGGAGCCGAGGCCTACGTGAAATGGCGTTCGGAGCTCGACGGGCGGCCCTATCGCATCACCACTGCGGAAGAGGAGGAGGCGATAGGCCGCAATTCCTTTTCCTCTTGGATCTTTCCTTGGGGCTTCAAGTTCGATCCCTTCCTTTTGGTGTCGAGACAAGTTTTCAAGACGAAGGACGACGCCTTTCCCCAACCGGTGGGAACCCATCCCCTGGGAGAAAAATATAATCGGGATAAAACGCTCTACGGCACCCGCGAGCCCTACGGCAACGTTCGGACCTTTACTTCGACCGAGCGCGAGCCCGGGACCATCGTGATGTTCGTCTTAGAAAGGGGCTCTATGAAGCTGATTTCACGATCCTTGGGGAGTGCATTCCTCATCATTTGTTCATTGTTTTTCGCATATGCGTCCTTCGCGGCGGACAACGGCGCGGCGGACAGCCAGGTCTGCAACGCGGATTTCGACGGCATGAGCCGGGACCAGCAGCGGACCTGCTTTTATTATTACCGAATCGTCAACCAACAGCTGTCCCTGAATTTGGCGCTGTTGAGAGGTGGGAAATTCGATTCGAAAATCGAACCGAAGGTCGATCAGGGCGTTTCGGTCGATCAAGGGATCCGCGCTTCCGATCGCGCCGTCGACCGCATCGTGGATCACAATGCGGCCTTCGGCGTCTCCGTCGATCAAGGGTTGCGCGCGGTGGATCAGGGCGTCCAAGTCGACCAGGGATTGCACTGAGTCGCGCCCAGGAAATTTAGGACAGGATGATGCCCGCGTAACCGACGACTCCGCCGTAATCGCCGCTGACGTCGCCGCTGGTCGCGTGCTTCACCAGTTCGGCGCGCTTGGCGCCGAGTTCCAGGGCCGCGACCATCATGCAAGTCGTCGGAATGATGCCGCACATCGAGATGTCTTCTTCGTGGACCCGTTGGTAGAGTTTTTGCGGGTTCAATTCGAGGATGCAGGCTATGGCCCGCTGATCTTTCAGCAGCGTGCGCTGTTGCGATTCGTAATGGTTCATGTCGCTGCTGGCGACCATCAAAATATCCTCGTCGCTCGCCGCGATCAGCTTTGCCATCGCCATTCCCAAGGATACGCAGTCGTCATAGCGAAAATGCGAGAGGCAGAGGGGGACGAATTCAAAGTCTTGCCGCAAGACTTGCAGGAAGGGCAGTTGCACTTCCAGCGAATGCTCGCGCTGGTGGGCCGCTTGATCCACTTGCAAGAGAGGGCAGAGATGCATGAGTTTCTTAGCCAAGTTCTCGTCGATTTTCGCGGCGCCTAAGGGCGTGTTCCAGAATCCCGAAACGTTGATGGCGGCGTAAGCGCCCAGTCCGGTGTGGTTGGGCCCGAGCAGGAGAATTTTTTTTGGAATCTTCACTCGAGAGAAAACCGAGCCCGCGACCTGTCCCGAATAAATATATCCCGCATGGGGCGAGACCAAGCCGATGGCGTTTTCTTGGGAGGGATGTTCCTCGGGACCGAGGAAATCCCTCACCTGATGGCGTAAAGAACTTGGATCGGCCGCGTAAAACCGGCCGGCGACGGCGGGTTCCCTAATCATGAAGCTATTTTAGAGGGTCGGCTGAAGAAAGTCACGCCGTGGGTTCGGTGGTCTTCTTTTTCAGCTGAAGGCGGGAATAAAGGATGTAGTCGAGCTCTTCATCCTGGATCATGTCTTGAGTCACTTTGCCGACTTCGTTCCCCGATTCTTTCTCGAAAACCAGGGCGTGCTTGCTGCCTGAAAACACTTTGATGTTGTAGCCCAGAGCGTCGAGCTCGCGGGCGAGCGCGAAGAATTCGTTCTTTTGGGAGGCATTCAGGCTGTCTAGATTGAGAATCATTCTGTTTTCCCTCGGAGAATAAGATACCACTAATTTTCAGGCTTCGCATCGGGTGATTCCTGCCCAATATGCCTACCTGGGCGAAAGTCAAGCGACCAGGCGTTGACCGCTTCAACCTCCAAGTTGAGGAGAGGGCGATGCATGGCGGGAGAGGTTGATGAAAGTGAAGTGATCGAGATTAAAAATTTGAATTTATTTTGAATTTATTTTGTAATTTTTACTATCATTCCTTCTCGGGATCAATGTTCTATATTCAATTTAACTTGTTGATTTTAATAACTATAATTTAAATTCTACCGCATTGGCAAAGTCTTTGCTTTTAGATCTCTCTGAACCCGATCCTCGGACGTCCTCGGTGGCGCTAGGGTTTGAGTTCGGAAGAAGATCATCTCCCAACCAGATGACTTCGGAAGGGCTCTCAAGCTAGGTCGGCGGAGGTCAAACTCCGCCGCCTAGTCTTTTTTAATTGGATTCCGAAGGCGGCGAGCCAGGCACTTTTTGGGACCTTCCCCTTTTCTCGATAAATTCGGCGAAAAATTCGGCGATTTTTTTGGCGAGTTCGGAACGCAAGCGATTCTCCGACACCAAGTCTTGGGCGATAAAGTCCGATTCGTTGGTCCAAAGGGCCGAGAACAAAGGCTGATAGCGCTCATGAGTGTCGGGTCTTTGAGCCAGCGCGTCGATGGCGTTATAGAGCATCAATCGCACGGAGGGATGGGGATAACGGATCAAACTTTGAACGGCAGATGGGAATCGGTTGGGGGCTTCCTTCAAGCGTTCCAAGACGAAAGTGAGGAGTAATTCCACTTTAACCAAGTCGGTTGCGGCGAAAGCCTGGTCGAGGGACTGGAAGATTCTTGGAATGCCGGGCTCGTGCAAGAGTTCGTCGAACTGCCGCAGATCCAGGAAAAAACCTCAGATACCGTCCGTCGGTCCAATTCATCGAGTTTTTTCACCGCATTCGCTTTCTCTCGCTTGCTAAGCCCTTCCAAATATCTTTCCAGCAACATCCTTTGCATCTGAAGGCGGCGTAAGGCCGGGATGTCGAGAGGAGAAGTCTTTAAAGTTTCCAAGGAATCTTGGAATGTTTGGAGTCTCTGCTCGTAACTAGGTTCCGCGAACTCCATTTCGTCATTCGAATCCAGGTCCCAATCCACGTCTCCGGTTTCCGAAAGCTTTTTTTGGAGGGTCGAAGTCGCCAAGCGCCGGACTTCGGCATCGGGATGTCCTTCGGAAAGGTCGTGCAAAAGATTGAGGCTGATCGGAAAATATTCGGAGTAATCTTCGTTATCGCCGGTCCGACAAATCTCCGCTATTTCTTTGACCATTGGGAGAGTGATGCGGGGAAGAATCCGGGAATTCTTCAATTCCTGCAATGCCTTGAGCTCTTCGGTCGCGATTTCCCTTTTCTTTTCGGGCAATTCTCGGATGTTCGCGGAGAGCTCATCCATTCTGTTTTCGAAACGGAAGAGG
>JAIOPF010000208.1 GCA_021414045.1 Deltaproteobacteria bacterium
CTGATCCGCGACAAGGTCAAAGAAGAAAACGACGTCCGCCTCGAACTTGAAGTGAAAGTGATCGGGGAAGATGAATCCCTTTAAAGACAAGATCGTCGGCGTCCTGATGGGAGGGCTTTCCAAAGAGCGCGAGGTCTCGCTGCGCAGCGGCGGCGCCGTGCTCGATGCCTTGCTATTGCGCGGCTACGATGCCGTTCCCATCGATGTGGGGCCGGATATCGCCGAAGTGATCAAGCAGAAGGGGGTCGAGGTCGCCTTCCTTGCGCTGCATGGAAGGTATGGAGAAGACGGTTGTATCCAGGGGATGCTGGAAATCCTCGGGATCCCCTACACCGGTTCCTCGGTTTTGGCCTCCTCCTTGGCCATGGACAAGCACCTGACCAAAGATATCGTCCGTCAAGAAGGGTTGCCGACGCCGGATTCTCTTTTCTTCGATGCCCATCACGAAGACCTTGAGGTCTTTCTTTCCAAGTTTTGCCTGTCTTTTCCCCTGATGGTGAAACCCAGCCGCGAGGGTTCGACGATCGGCATCACCAAAGCCGAGAACGCCCGCGAGCTCAAGGTCGCCATCCTCGAGGCAGCCAAGTTGGACACTCGGGTACTGGTCGAAAAATTCGTCCAGGGTCGGGAGGTCACGGTTCCCATCCTCAATCAAGAGCCTCTCCCGGTGCTGGAAGTGGTTCCGAAGAGCGGTTTTTACGACTACGCCTCCAAGTACACGGCTGGAGCCACCACTTATACATGTCCCGCCGAACTTCCCGAAGAACTGACTCGGACGATTCAGGACTATTCGAAGCGGATTTATCGGCGCATTGGCTGCGAAGGGGTGGCACGGGCGGATTTCATCATCGCCTCGGATGGACTGCCTTATTTCCTCGAGATCAACACCTTGCCGGGCATGACGGCGACGTCCTTGGTGCCCAAGTCGGCCGCCGTCGCGGGGATCTCCTTTGGGGAGTTGGTCGAAAAAATCCTGTTCACCGCGAGGGTTAAGGTGCAGTGAAGAAGCGCAGCGCTTTAATGCGCAAAAAAAACGTCAAAAAAGAAGATGTGCAGCGACGCTGGCGGTACTTGGCGCGTTTTCTGCTGCTCGTCGCCGTGCTGGGGGGGCTAGCCTACGGTGGGTGGCGGGCGACCACTTCCTTCGATTTCTTCGCTTTGCAGAAGATCGTGGTGACCGGGGCTCCGAAAAGCCTGGGCGAAGCCGAAATCATCCAGCGTTCCGGCGTGAAGATCGGGACCAATCTATTTAAGATCAAGGTCCAAGAGGTCCAATCCCGCCTCTTGCAGCATCCCTACTTCAAGTTCGTCTCGGTGCAGCGGCAGATTCCCCATACCTTGGTGCTCGAAATCCACGAACATCTGCCCGAATTCGTCCTCAATACGGGCCGTCTTTACTACGTCGACAAGGATGGCGAGATTTTCAAGGACATCACCGACAGCGACGACAGTCGCGATATGGTCGTTTTGAGCGGGTTCAGCGACAGAAAAAATATAGTATCAAGGTTGGACTGAAAGATTTTTCGGAAAAGATCAAAAAGTTCCAAGAAATCTGGGATAAAGTACAAAAATCAAACGCGCGCATTTCCTCCATCGACCTGAACTATCCCGGTAAGGTGTTGATGACGTTGTAAACGGCGTTTCGCTCCCTGGACCGGGGCGATTCCCGCGAAATGCGTTCTTCGCGTGATGAGAAGAGACATTTCATGGCAAAAAAAGACGACCTGATCGTCGGCCTCGATATCGGTACCACCAAAGTCTGCGCCATTGTTGGCGAAGTGACCGAGGACGGCATCGATATCATCGGCATCGGCTCCCACCCCAGTAAAGGCTTGCGCAAGGGGGTGGTCATCAATATCGAGTCGACCGTCGAATCGATCAAACGAGCCGTCAGCGAGGCCGAATTGGTCGCCGGTTGCGATATCACCTCGGTTTATGCGGGGATCGCCGGTGGGCATATCAAGGGCATCAATTCCCACGGCATCGTCGCGGTCAAAGACAAAGAAGTCGGCGAAAACGACCTTGTTCGCGTCATCGACGCCGCACAAGCCGTGGCCATTCCCCTCGACCGCGAGGTCATTCACGTCATTCCTCAAGAATACATCATCGACGACCAGGACGGCATCAAAGAGCCCTTAGGTATGTCCGGCGTGAGGCTCGAGGCCAAGGTACACATCGTTACCGCCGCCGTCACCAGCGCCCAAAACATCGTGAAATGCGCCAATCGCTGCGGACTCAACGTCGCCGACATCATCCTTCAGCCCTTGGCCTCCGCCGAGGCCGTTTTGACCCCCGATGAAAAGGAATTGGGCGTCGCCTTAGTCGATATCGGCGGCGGAACCACTGATATCGTGGTCTTTTCGGAGGGTGCCGTGGTGCACACCTCAGTGCTCACTTTGGGCGGCAATCACATTACCAATGACGTGGCGGTGGGGTTGCGCACGCCGGCCGGCGAGGCCGAGCGTATCAAGCAAAAGTACGGCTGTGCCCTCAGTTCCATGGTCCAGAAGGATGAAACCATCGAGGTCCCCTCGGTGGGTGGCCGCAAGCCCCGCATCCTTTCCCGTCAAATCCTCTCCGAAATCATCGAACCTCGGGTCGAAGAGATCTTCTCGCTCGTTCGCCAAGAGATCATCAAGTCGGGCTACGACGACCGTATCGCCAGCGGCTTGGTCATCACCGGCGGCAGCACCATTCTCGAGGGCATGCCCGAACTTGCCGAGCAGGTCTTCAATATGCCCGTACGGCGCGGCGTTCCCCGCGCCATCGGCGGCTTGGTCGACGTGGTTAAGAGCCCCATGTATGCCACCGGCGTTGGTCTGGTCATCGCCGGCAGCAAGGGCAACGATGTTGCCCGCTTCAAGGTCCGTGAATCCAACATCTACTCCAAGGTGAAGGGGCGGATGAAAGAGTGGTTCGGAGAGATTTTTTAACACTAAAGTCTTACTTTCAGTTTCTCGCTTAAGCTTCCAATAAATTTAATCCGTACTCTTGCAGAACTTGCCGAAGGTTGTTTTTCCGCCGGTCGGAGCGGGTCTAGCCAAATTTTTTAGTTGGGATTATAAGGAAAATCGGTATAGGTTTTTCTAAAGGGATTTCTTCCATCCCTTTGAAGATTTCTTCCAGGTCTTTAAGAAAACGTTCGATTTTTTTGCGCCGTTTCGCGCCGGCGGACGTTTTTCCCATATCCAACGCAGATTCCAATCTCTTGCCCGCGTCGCGCGCCGACGGCGGATACCTGGAGGAGAGCTCATGTTTGAATTCGAAGAAAATCTCGCCCAAAACGCCAAAATCAAAGTCATCGGAGTTGGAGGCGGAGGCGGCAACGCCGTCAACACCATGATCCGGGCCAAGCTGGATGGTGTCGATTTCGTCGCCGCTAATACCGATGTGCAGGCGCTGAAGTTCTCCCAGGCGCCGATCAAGATTCAAATAGGCACCAAAGCCACCAAGGGCCTGGGCGCCGGTGCCAACCCCGAAGTCGGCCGTAATGCCGCCATGGAAGACGAAGCGACCATCGCGGAAGTCTTGGGTGGTTCCGACATGGTCTTTATCACCTGCGGGATGGGGGGCGGAACCGGAACCGGAGCCGCTCCAGTCATCGCCAGGGTCGCCAAAGAATTAGGCGCCTTGACCGTCGGGGTCGTGACCCGACCGTTTTCTTTCGAAGGGAAGAAGCGGTCCAAGCATGCCGACCTAGGAATCGAATCCCTCAAGGAGAGCGTCGATACCTTGATCGTGATCCCCAACGAGAAGCTCTTGACCGTCGCGGGCAAAGACACCCCGATGATCGATACCTTCAAAATGGCCGACGAGGTCTTGCTGCAGGCCGTGAAGGGCATCAGCGACCTGATCACCATTCCTGGATTGATCAACCTCGATTTCGCCGACGTGCGGACGATCATGGGCGAAATGGGCATGGCGCTCATGGGCACGGGCATGGGCCAAGGCGAGAGCCGGGCCATGGAAGCCGCCCAGAAGGCCATCAGTTCGCCTCTGCTCGAGAACGTCTCGATCAACGGCGCCACCGGTATCATCATCAACATCACTGGCCCCAGCGACATGACGCTCTTCGAGGTGAACGAAGCGAGCAAGTTGGTCCAGCAAGAGGCCCATGAAGACGCCAATATCATTTTTGGCGCCGTCATCGACGAGCGCATGAAAGACACCCTGCGCGTCACCGTCATCGCCACCGGCTTCAACAAAGAAGTGAAAAAATCCACCTACGCCCCGGCCACCACCCTTCCCAAGTACAAGAATGTCCACACCGCGACGACGGTCAGCGCGCCGCCGCCCCCGACCCCGGTGGTGATCCGTCCTCAGCAAGCCGTCGCCGAGGCTGCGCAGATGCAGGAGCGGCATGAGAGCAGCCAAGCGGACATCCGCGCCAAGTTTTTCGCTCGTTCCGAGCCGATGATGGCCGAGGAATTGGGTGACGCTCAGTACGACCTCCTTAAAAGCCGCGGTGGCGGGGAGATGAGCGAACTCAAGAAATTGGTCGCGGAAATCGGCGTCGTCGACATGAGCCAAGACGAGTACGATATCCCGACTTTCTTGCGTAAACAGGCGGACTAGTCGAGGCCCTCCGGTCGAGGGCTCCAAAAGCGAAATGGCAAAAAAGACACCTGAAAAAGAAGTCCCCAATGAATCCCGAGGTTACCTCCACGAGGTCCTCGGGATCATCTCCATGACGCTCGGGATCTTCGTTCTCCTCTGCCTCTATTCCTATTCTCCGCTGGACCCGTCCCTCAATTCGGCGGCCGGCAATAAGGAAGTGCACAATTACGGCGGTTTGATCGGCTCTTATTTGGCCGATCTGCTGATTTCGGGTTTCGGTCTAGGAAGTTTCTTGATCGCCTCTTTTCTGATCCTCTCCGCCTATCTTTGCTTCACCAAGCGGCGGGAGCGAATCCGCCTGCCGGAAGCCCTGCTGTTGATCCTCGCCTTGTTGATGGCTTCCGTCCTTTTCCAGCTTAAGTGGAACACCGTCTCTCTCTTTGGGCACAATACCTTGGCGGGAGGGCTCATCGGAGCCGTGATCGGGGAGCAACTTCGCCGTTATCTCAGCGACGTCGGATCTTACCTCTTAGTCGTCTCGGTCGGGCTCTTGGCCTTCATCTGGGGCACGAAGATCTCCTTGGTCGAATTGGCGGAGACGGCGAGAGTTTTTTTCGCTTCTATCTTCGCCAAGATAGGGTCTTGGGCGACCATTTATCGGGCGCGTTGGGGGAAATTTTTAGAAAAGCGCCGTCAAGAGCAAGAGCGCGTCGAAAAGGAAGCCCAGGCTCCCGTGCGATCGGCTCCCCAACTCAAGCCCAAGATTAATATGCCCAAGCGCGGGGAGATGAATGAAGCCAAGGGCGCGGAGTCGTCGCTGCCTCGCCAGGAAGCTCCCCCGGCCCCCCCGCCAAGATTGGCGGTCGTTCCGAATAACGGAAACGAGAATGAGCCCAAGATCATCCAGCGGGCCCCCGTCAAGAACGAGCCCCGCAAGGACGATCAGCTTCCGATCAATAAACTTTCCGGAGACTTCGAGCTTCCTCCCATCGCGCTGCTGGATCCGGTTCCTCCGAGCACCAGCGAGCAAACCGTCGACGAAGAAAGTCTCAAGGCCTCTTCGCTACTGCTCGAGAGCAAATTGCGCGACTACGGGGTCGAGGGGCGCGTCACCGAGATTCATCCCGGCCCGGTCGTCACCATGTACGAGTTCGAGCCGGCGGCAGACCGGTCCGCATCGTCGCGCCGCTGCCGGGCAAACCGGCCATCGGCATCGAGATTCCGAATCACGAACGCGAGACGGTTTATTTCAAAGAAATCGTCGCCGACGCGCGCTTTCAAAAAGCCGAGTCCAAGTTGACTCTGGCCTTGGGAAAGAACATCGAAGGCATTCCCGTGGTGGCCGACCTAGGCAAGATGCCGCATCTCTTGGTGGCTGGCGCCACCGGGGCGGGTAAGTCGGTGGGGTTAAATTCCTTTATTTTGAGCCTTCTGCTGCGCAACACGCCCGAGGACGTGCGTTTCATTTTCATCGATCCGAAAATGCTCGAGCTTTCGATCTATGCCAATGTTCCGCATCTGCTCCTCCCGGTCGTGACCCAGCCAAAGAAGGCCGCGCTGGCCTTGCGTTGGGCGGTATCCGAGATGGAACGACGCTATCGCCTGCTTTCCGACGGCCAGGTCCGAAATATCGCCGGCTATAACAAGAAGTTGGAAAAGGGCGGATTCAAGGATTACCAGCCGCCGCCCGCGGTGGAAGGCGTCGAAGAAGATCCGATTCGGCACGACGAAAAACTGCCTTACATCGTCATCATCATCGACGAATTGGCTGACCTGATGATGGTCGCGGGGCGCGAGGTCGAGGAATACATCACCCGACTGGCGCAGATGGCGAGAGCGGCGGGGATTCACATGATACTCGCTACCCAGCGCCCCTCCGTCGACGTCATCACCGGGATCATCAAGGCGAACTTTCCCTCCCGCGTTTCCTTCAAGGTCACGAGCAAGCACGATTCTCGGACCATCCTCGACACCATCGGCGCCGAGCATCTGTTGGGGAACGGCGATATGCTCTTTATTCCGCCCGGACTTTCAAAGCAGATGCGCGTCCATGGCGCCTTCGTCAGCGACCAGGAAGTCATGCGCATCGTCGACCATCTCAAGCAGCAGGGCCGACCGGTCTACAACGAAACGATCATGAACATGAAGGAGCCCACCGAAGGCGGGACCGGAGGAGGCGAAGAAGAGAGCGACGAGCTCTACGACCAAGCCGTCTCCGTGGTCACCGAATCCGGCCAAGCCTCGATCAGCATGGTCCAACGCCGCCTCCGCATCGGCTACAACCGCGCCGCCCGCATGATCGAGCGCATGGAATCCGAGGGCATCGTCAGCGCTCCGATGGGGGCCAAAGGACGCGAGGTTTTGGCTCGGAGTTACGGCACGGAAGGTTAATATACCGTTTTTTGGGTAGATTATCTTGCTCGATGTGGTAAATTATAACCCCGATGAAAAAAATAAAGAAAAAACAGGTAAATGCAAAACCAGCGAAGTATAAGTATGTTTCCTCTAAAGAATTTCAAAAAATTGCCAAATTTTTTGAAAATTTGGGAATAGATTATTCCCAAGGTGTAAATAGTCAAAAAAATCTCCAAAACCCTTCTGAAAGTCCCTCTATCTTAGTGAGTGATGGTTTGAGTTATTCCATTAGTAACTCCTCGAATTAATCCATCTGGTTGCCTTCATATTTTTATAATTTGCAGAGTTATGGGAAGTTTTAACGACATTCTTCTGGAGATTCAAAATTGCGGTCAGCCGGATGCATTTGATCAAATTAGAAGAAAGTATTTAAAGAAATTATCGGATAAGACCGGTCGTAACGTTATCGCGTATTATTCTGGTTGGTTGCAAAAACCTCGTATTAAGGGGGTTGAAATTGAGGACGTCGATAAGACTGCCTTTATGACTGCTTTATATCAATTGGACCATTCGAAGGGCTTGGATTTGATACTCCATACGCCTGGAGGGAGAGTTGATGCAGCCGAATCAATCGTTAAGTATTTAAGAAAAATGTTTGGTATAAATATTGTTGCTTATGTACCCCAAATTGCAATGTCTGCTGGGACAATGATCGCATGCGCTACCAAAATGATTGTGATGGGAAGACATTCAAATCTAGGCCCAATAGATCCGCAATTTAATGGAATTCCGGCTTTTGGAGTTAAAGATGAATTTGAAAGAGCGATGAAGGAAGTAAAATCTGATCCCTCCCGCGCTCTAATTTGGAGATTTGTTTTTGAAAAGTACCACCCAACATTTATTGGAGAGTGTGAAAATGCTATCAGATGGTCGAAATCCATTGTGTCGAAATGGTTAGAGACCGGCATGTTTTTGGGTGATAGAAATGCCAAGAGAAAAGCTAAAAAAATTGTAGATGCACTTCAGGATAGAAATAGAATGCTCACGCATTCTCGGCATATAGAAGCGGATGAGTGTGAAAAAATAGGGCTTCTTATTAATAAATTGGAAGATGATCAGGATTTGCAGGAAATTTTATTATCAATTCATCACGCCTACATGGTTACTTTTTCTAGTACCGCTGCCATAAAAATTACAGAAAACCATGAAGGGAAAGCTTTTGTCCTTCAAGCTCATTCTGTCGCAGCGCAGGGTGTTCCCTAAAAATGCAAGTTTCGGTAGTCTTGGTTCGCCCCCTTTTCTCCGGAAACCTCGGCTCCGTCGCCCGCGCGATGAAGAACATGGGCTTGAAGGACCTGCGCCTGGTCGAGCCGAAGGCCGATAAAGAAGATCTCGATGCCCGTCGCATGGCGACTCACGCCCAGGACCTGCTGAAGAAATCCAAGGTATTTTCCAGTCTGAAAGATGCGCTCGTCGGTTTTGATTTGGTAGTCGGCACTTCGCGCCGCAAAGGAAGGGAGCGGGGCAATTGGACCGATCCCCGGGCCTTCGCTGAGACCTCGAAGGAATTTGTCCCAAGATACCGTGTTGCCATCGTTTTTGGTCCGGAAGACAGTGGTCTGTTGAACGACGACGTCGCTTTGTGTCAGCGGATGATCCACATTCCCAGCCATGCGGATTTTCCTTCGCTCAATCTTGCCCAAGCCGTCATGGTGGTGGCCTATGAGCTCTATGTTCTGAAGGCCTCCAGCAAGCTCAAGAAGACTCCGGCCGCGGAGAAAAAACCCGCCAAGTTGCAGAGTATCGAGGCGATGTACGAGGACTTGGGTAGCCTCTTGGCCGAGAGCGGTTTTCTGAACAAGCAAAACCCCAAGCATTTGATGAGGCTGCTTCGCCAGCTCTTCAATCGGGCCCGTCCCACCGACAAAGAAGTGAGGATTTTTCGGGGTATTTGCCGCCAGTTACGCTGGTGGAAAGAGCATTAGGATTTGACACAAAACCAAGCACCTGAAAGGGTAAATTGCCGATAATTGGGGGGACGGATTGGGCAAAGGCGGATTTTTCGATGTTTTGGTTCAATAATCAGTTCGACAATTTGGTCCGGTCGATTCTGTTCCCTGGGGGTGGGGGATCTAGCCCAAATCAATTTTCCTCATTTGATCCGCATAGTTCGCAGAATGCTCCTTCCCATCAACCTTCCGATGCGCCCTTGAGTGGCGGGGGTAGGGCACGCCAAGGGAACTACGACGATTCTGGCAGTAATCCTTCGCAGGGGCAGAGAAGCTCGAGCTTCCAAGATGAAAGCGATTTGAGCAACCTAAGCCGAAGAGGGCGTCGTCGCCAGGAATGGTTGGAAGAAGACAATTCCGTCCAGCAGGCGGCGGCTAGTCAGCCTCGCCCCGCCAGGCCTCCCACGGCTCCCAATCCCGCGGTTCCGAATCCTCCGCCAGTGGTTCCGAATCCCGTGGTCCCGAATCCTTTCCGTCTGCCCAACCCCTTCGGCTTGCCGCCGTTGCGTTTGCCGAATTCCGCGAGTCCGCCGCCTCTCTTGCCCAACAGCCCGCTGACGCTGCCGAATTCACCTCTGTTGCGTCCGCCCTTGCTTCGCCCGCCCACTGGTGGCGGTTCTCACTGACTTGCGCCGTAGCAGGTAGTACTCCAAATATCCCAATGCCATGAAGATCCAATAAGCGTGAGAGCGATCATAATTTTTCGCGGCTTTCGCGATATCCATGAGCTGGCAGCTTAGGATGCCGCCGCTGCCCTCTAGCAAGGGGGGCGGAGGAGCCGAGGGAGCGATTTGAGGCTCGGCCAAGGGGTATCTTTTTTCGGGGAAACCTTGAATGTCCGGAGTCGGGGAAGGCGTCGGCGTAGCGGAGCCGGGAATGTGGCCCTCTTCAATGGAATCTTCCAAGGCAGAGCCGGGGTTGGCGGTGACCGTGAACATGAGGTCGTTGAAATCCCGGTCGGATTGATCCCAAGGCAGGTCCTCGATGCCGAGGAGGATCTGTTTTCGATCGGGAGTCGCCATCATGGCGAGGTGCCGATGCCCATCGGGATTCAATGCATCCAAGGTGTAATAAGTCTCTCGAGCTTGCCGGTTTCCATCCGCGATTAAAAAAAATCCCATTCTCGTATCCGAGGGGAATTTTCCCAATTTAATCGTCGCGCCGCTGCTGAGATCCCCGCCGTCGCCGACTTGGGAAGCATTGGACCACAGGATATGGCTCTCCAGGATTTCGGATTGGGAGATGGATCCATCGCCGTCGCCGTCGCGGTACAAACAATAACCGAAGGAATTTTCCAGGCCCGCTCCCTCCCAGAGGAAGGTGACTTGGATTTCGGCTTCTTGGCGCAAGTGGAGGTTGGGATTGACTTGGTAATCCAACAGCGCCGGGGAGACCGTTTGACCTTCCGGAAAGAGGTCATGGATTTGCTGCAAGACCTGGGGATCCGGGGTTTGGAAAGAGGTTTCGATCGCGGCGCTAGCGTTGGTGGATATCAATGCGGAGAAACAGGCGAATAGCATCCAGAGTTTGTTTTGCATCACGGGCTCCTTTTTTTGAAAAGATGGAAGACGGCAAATGCAAGATGAAGGCCGAGCTGGCCCGAATTTCTGAAGGCGAAATTCCGCGGAAAGTCCGGATTTTTTTGGAATGGCTTGGAAGGGACGGACGAAAATCGAACGCCACTTCGGAGACGGAGCCTCGAATTCGAATGCCCGAAAAACAAAAACCCCGCCTAAGCGGGGTTTTGTTCAGTGCAAGGTCTTCCGAGCCTGGGGACCGTTTCGGAGCAATTGGAGGTATTGGCTCGGGATCCAGTCTTCATGAGCGACTTGATTGAAGGAACGGAGCAACCGGTCCATCAAGCCCAAATCTGGGCGGTTCAGGTAGCGTTTCGGAGTTTTCTTCTTGGACTGCCCGACCTTTTGTAAAGCCGGGGCAGGGCGTAAATCGCCTTTGCTTGGGGTGTGTTTCATAATGAGGGCCTCCTTTCTTTCATCGTCCCGGCATCGTGTCCTTTTGGGTCACGGGAGCTTGGGACGTTCCCTCGAAGGCCTCATGTTCACACCATAAGTATCGTAACGCGTCGTGTCAAGGTTGCGGTTTATTTTTCTCCCAAAACGTTCAGGATCTCTCCCGAGTGGGCTTTGGGGTCGACCTTTCGAAAAATCTTTAATATTTTCGAATCTTTATCGATGATAATCGTGTCGCGATTGGGGTATTTTTCTCCATCAACTTCATAGGCTTGGGCGATTTTTTTGTCGCTATCCACCAAAAGGGGGAAAGGTAGGTGGAATTTTTCCTTAAAAGCTTGGTGGCTTCCAGCGTCGTCAAAACTGACTCCGAGGATCTGGGTGTCCTTGGACTGGTATTGAGCGTATCCATCCCGAAAGTTGCAGGCCTCGATGGTGCAGCCCGGTGTGTCGTCCTTGGGGTAAAAATAAAGAACCACGTTTTTCTTGCCCTTGAAGTCCTGAAGGCGGACCGTATTTCCCTGGTCGTCCTTTGCGGTGAAGTCCGGGGCGTTTTGTCCTTCTTGGAGACTCGACATAAGACCTCCTTTTTGTTTAAGTTGAGAAAGGCGAAAGTCTGGGACTTCCGCCCGGAAAGCGCAAGCGATTTACCCTTATGGCCTTTGAAGAAATCATCCATCTCACCCGACAAGCCAAAGCGGCGGCCCGTGCGGCGGCGGGACTGAGCAGTCCGCAGAAGAACGCTGTCCTGCTCAAGGCCGCGCAACATCTATTGGCGTCGCAAGTTCGCATCATCGAAGAAAACCGAAAAGACCTGCGGCTCGCCGAGCAGAAGGGCCTTTCGAAGGCCATGATCGATCGTCTGACCTTGGACGAAAAACGCATCGGCGACATGGCTCAAGGACTGCGCGAGATCGTGGAATTGCCCGATCCGGTAGGTCAGGTCGTCAAGGGGTGGACCCGGCCCAATGGCTTGCGCATCGAGAAAGTTCGAATTCCCCTGGGCGTGATCGGGATCATCTACGAATCGCGGCCCAACGTCAC
>JAIOPF010000209.1 GCA_021414045.1 Deltaproteobacteria bacterium
ATTCCGACGACGAATACCTTGAGGGCCATCTCTCGCGCCATGCTGCCTTCCTCGAAGGACATCCCGAGGCGGAAATGATTCACGGAAAAGTCGAGGTGGTCGGCGACCCCACTGTCCCCGATGCCCGGGACACGAGGAAGACGATTGCGATTTCCGAATGCACCCAACCCGGAACTTTTTTCATCCGGCGGGAATTGCTGAGCGCGATGGGGGGATTTCCAATCGTCGAATTCGGGGAAGATTCCGCCCTATTGTCGCGGATGGAAAGGGAAGGGCGTCGTCTTTTGCTTTCTCCCTTCCAAAGTTACCGTTACTACAACGACGAACCGGATTCGATGTGCAATCAACTGAAGGCGAAAGGAAAACTTTGAGTTCGCTATCCTTATCGGGGAAAACGGCTTTAATCACCGGCGCCGGCCGTGGGATCGGCGCCGCCGCCGCGCGGTTGTTCGCGGCCAGCGGGGCTCGCGTGGTTTTGTTGGGCCGCGGTTCCGAGGCCCTCGAGCGACTGGCGCGGGAGTTGAATTCCGGACGTAGCGAGCCGGTGGCGCTTGCCTTTCCGGGGGATGTGTCGCTCGAAGCGACGTTTCCGGACGTATTTGCCGCGGCCGAAAAATCCCTGGGTCCCATTGATATCGTCCTGAACTGCGCGGGCTTGGTCGAGCTAGCCCCTTTGGCGGAGACCAGCGTCGAATCCTGGGATAGGATTATCTCGGTCAACCTGAGGGGCAGTTTTTTGGCCTGCCGCGAGATGTTCCGTCAGGCCGCCCGGACCAAGCGTCCCGGCTGCGTGGTGAATCTCAGCTCCTTGGGCGGGATCCGCGGCACCGAAAAATTCCCCGGCACGGCTTCTTATGTCGTCAGCAAGCACGGCGTGGTGGGATTGACGGAAATCGCCGCGGTGGAAGGAAAGCCGTTGGGGGTGCGGGTGAATTGCGTCGCGCCAGGCGCCGTGGACACCGAAATGCTGCGGCAGGCCGCTCCCTTCCTGAAAACCCAACTGAAACCGGAAGACCTGGCCCAAACCCTGTTATACCTTTGTGACGATCGGCAATCCGGAAAGATTTCCGGGACCATCGTCGAAATTTTCAGCAATGAGTGATTTCCATGCCACAAATCTCGCTAACCCGCGTCGTTCAGTTCTCCGCATCGCATCGCCTGCACGTCAAATCCTATTCGGCCGAGAAGAACCTCCGCGTCTTCGGCAAATGCAATAGCCCCAATGGTCACGGCCACAATTATAAGGCGGAGATCACCGTCGTGGGCGCGCTGAATCCCGAGACGGGCATGGTCCTCAATCTTACCCTTCTGAAACAGATCATCGAGAAGACGGTCATCAAGCATTTGGACCATAAAAACCTGAATCTCGACGTCCCCGAATTCAAGGCAATCAACCCTACCGCCGAGAACATCGCGATCGTGATTTGGAAGATGATCCGTCCGAAGCTTGCGCGGGGATTGGACCTCGAGATCAAGCTCTTCGAGACCGAGAACAATATCGTCCTGTATCGCGGCGAAAAATCGGCGGGCGAACGCGCATGACTCCCGAGGAAATCCAGAAACTCAAAGACCTCGACCGGACCCTGCTCTGGCATCCCTTCACGCAGATGCAGGAGTATATGGAGGAAGACCCCCTCATCATCCAGGGAGGCGAAGGTTGCCGCCTTTTCGATATCGAGGGGAAAAGCTACATCGACGGGATTTCCTCGCTCTGGGTGAATATTCACGGGCACCGCTGTCCTGCCCTGGATGAGGCGGTGCGAAGGCAGTTGGACGAGGTCGCCCACTCCACGCTGCTCGGCATCGGCAATGTCCCTTCGATTCGATTGGCCGAAAAACTCTCGAGATGGATCCCGCCAAATTTGCGGCGGGTTTTTTATTCCGACAACGGCTCGACGGCGGTGGAAATCGCCGTGAAGATGGCTTTCCAGTTTTGGCAACAAGGCGGGGGAAATAGGGAGAAGCAAAAGTTCATTACCCTGAAGAACGCCTATCACGGGGATACCATCGGCTCGGTGTCGGTGGGCGGCATCGATTTATTCCACCAAATTTTCCATCCGCTGTTGTTTCAGGCGATTCAGCTGCCCGACTTTTCCTTGGAGAATGCCGAAAAAATCTTCCGAAAGCACGGCCACGAAGTCGCCGCCTGCGTGGTCGAGCCGATGGTCCAGGGCGCGGCGGGGATGCTCTTGCAACCTCCGGGGTTCCTTCGCGGCATCCGCGAGCTCTGTGACCGTCACGAGGTGCTCCTGATTTGCGACGAGGTGGCGACGGGATTCGGCAGGACCGGCAAGATGTTCGCGGTCGAGCACGAGGGAGTAGCGCCCGATCTGATGTGCATGGCGAAGGGGATCACGGGGGGATATTTGCCCCTGGCGGCGACCTGGACCACCGAGAGGGTGTTCGACGGATTTCGCGGGAAATTTCAGGAATGGAAGACTTTTTTCCACGGACATAGCTACACCGGAAATCCCCTGGCCTGCGCGGCGGCCATCGCCAGTCTGGACCTCTTCGAAGCGAGGCGGATTCTCGAGGGGCTGGAAACCAAGGTGGGGTGGTTCCGAGAGGGATTGAGGCGTTTCTCCAGCCACCCTCACGTCAAGGAAGTGCGTCAAATTGGCCTGATGATCGGCATCGAACTGGTGCGCGACAAAGCCACCGCGGAAGAGTATCCCCCCGCCCTTAAAATGGGCGCGAAAATCTGCTACCATGCCCGAAAAAGCGGGGTCTTGCTCCGGCCGCTGGGGAACGTCCTGGTGATCATGCCGCCGCTGTCGATTCAGGAAAACGAGGTGCATGAAATCCTGCAAGTGTTGTATGACTCGATGGAAACCTGCACTCGAACCTAGGTGTCCCGTGCCCAAATTTGAGAAACATATCTTTATTTGCACCAACGAAAGAAAAGACGGCGACCCGCGAGGTTGCTGCAAGTCTCGCGGGTCCGAAAAGATTCGCGAATTCTTCAAGGACGAGGTGAAACGCCGCGGTTTAAAAGGCAAGGTTAGGGCCAACGCCGCCGGGTGCCTCGACCATTGCGAACGCGGGCCCGTCGTCGTGGTTTATCCCGAAGGGGTTTGGTATCACGTCGAAAACGAGACCGACGCCCGCGAGATCCTCGATCGCCATATCGAGGGCGGGGAAGTCGAGGATCGTCTGGCGATTTACAAGTAAAGTCCTCTCATGAGGTTTTTGGAGTGAAGGCCGGGCTGGATTGGGCTAAGATCTTTCTATGGGTGACCTTGTCAAAATTTTTCAAACGCAGAAGTTCACCCTCGAGCAGGCAGAGGGCTTATTGCCGGTCATCCGCAAGATCACCAAAGAAGCGGTCGATCAATTCCTGGTCCTTGAGGAGAAGCTGAAGCACCACCAGCACGAAGCCGACAAATGGAAGGCCATCGAACAAGAAATCGGGGGCGTCCTCAACCACTGGAGCGAAAAGATCATGAAGCTAGGTTGCCAACCCAAGGGCATCTGGCTCGTGGATTTCGACAACGGCGAGGGATATTATTGTTGGCGCTTCGGCGACGACCGCATCCAATATTTTCACGGCTATCACGACGGCTTTTCCGGCCGCATCGCCATCAATCGATAAAGTTGTGGAGTGGAGATTAAAACCGCCGCGGATTTTTGGATAATTCCGCAGATGGGAACCGGTGGTTGCGAAAGCGAACCCGCTTCGGCGACATCCAAGACTTCGGTCCCGAATGCGTGCGTGATATTCATGTAATTTTCAGTGGGAGGAGAGTCTTGGCTTGGCCAAGGCTTCGGGGTATCCCACGATGGTTCCGGTTGCTCTTCCTCGGTAATATAAATCTCGATATTTTTGATGGGTTGCCCCGCGAAGCGGGAATCAATATAGCCCGGGGCCTCGTCTTTGGTGAAAACGGGCGTATCCAAATAAAGCCGGCGGTCGACATCCACGATCCGGAGAAAGCCCACGGTGGATGCCGGCTTTCCTTCTTTCAGGAGCCTTCCGTTCACGCGAAACAAAACCTCGTCCCGGTCCGTCTTGCACAGGACCTCTCTCTTCAAAATCGCAGAATATTTCGCGACTATCCTGACGTCCACGCCCGGAGAGACCTCGCCTTCCGGATGTCCGGGAATGAGGGAAATGGGAGTGCTGATAGCTCCCGCCACCATGGGGGAGGAAGCTCCGTAAGTGACGGGCGTCGTAGTCGTAGCGGAAATGGGCAGACTATCGGTATTATTGTCGACAGGATCGTCAGCCGCAGACGAAGGAAGGAAGTTGGAACCTTGGGCCGCACCGATGGGCGTCAAGGAAACGCCGATGGCCGAAGAGCCTTGGCCGCCAAAGTCCATGGCGCCAGCGCAAGCCGTTACGACAAAAAGCGCGGCCAAGGGTAAAGTATTTCTTATAAAAGACGGTAATTTCTGGAACAATTCTCGATCCCACTCGAGCCCGCCCAATTATCGTCACAATACTCCAAAAGGTGTCTATTTTTTATGCGCAGTTGCAATTGATGTTGCTAGCGACCCGGTGGGAAATTTTTATTTTGTCCCGTCGCTCGGAGCGTCTTTGGTGAGTAAATCCTTGTCGTTCTTGGGGATTAAATAATCGCCGGGTCGGTGGGCGGCATGGCACTTGAAACAACCTTCGCTGATTTTGTCGAGGGACCTGAAGAAGCTCTTGTCTCGCTTGGCGCTTTTTTCATTCAGCTCGACCATTCCCGCCGCGAGGACGTCGGTGTATTCTTGGTAAGCCTTGTCCTTATCGGCCTTTTGCATGTCAGCCAAGGTTTGGGACATTTCTTTGAGCGCGATATCGATGGCTTCCCAATCCGGCTTTTTTTCCTTCAATTGGATGATCTCCAGGCTGGCCAGCATGCTGCCGAATTTGGACATATAGGGCTTCAGGTTGGCGGTGGACCGGGTGGTGGCGACTTGGGGGTGCCCGACGGGGTCGGCGGCTTGGGCGGTGCCCAGAAAGCAAGAAATGAAAATCGGAAGAATCGCGAATTGGGAGATTTTGCGCACATCGACTCCTTGTTTTTGAGAGAACTGGACATGAAATAACTGATTTCAAGGGGTGAAGCAAATTTTTATCGAAGGGCTGCAAGGTAAGGCTGTTGAGCCTTTTCCTCCGGTCGACGGTGGGTCGGAAGCCATGCCAAGAGAGGAATGACCAAAAGCGTCATTCCGGCATAGGTGAAAAAGGCGACCGTGGGCGAATATCGGGACCATAATACCCCGAACAGTACCGAGGCGGGCAAGAGGCCCAGGCCATAGGCGCAATAGTACCAGCCCAGAGCGGTTGCGCGGATTTCTTCCGGAACGACGCTAGCGGGGTAGGCCCGTTCGGATGCTTCGACCAAGCCGGACTGAATTCCGTAAATCGCGACCAAAAACCAAGCCCAGAGAATGCGTTGGTTGAAGGCGAACCCCAGGAAGACGAGGACGAATAGGGTCCATCCCACGGCGATGGTGCGGCGTTGGCTCCATCGGTCGGCGAGGATTCCTCCGAAGAAGGAGGAGATTAAGGTGCAAGCCGTGAGTAAACCCCAGGCGAGCGGGAGTTGGTAAGTCGCGAGTCCCATGCTTTGGAGTTTCATGATCAGGAAAAGCTCCGAGGGCGTGCTGAAGGCGACCAAGAAAATGACCAAAATATAGCGTTTTAAGGGCGAGGGGAGATGGCGCCATTTCAAGCGGGGACTGACGGCGGGTTTTTTTTCCGGTGCCTCGCGGATGCCGAGCGGCACGAATAGAATCGAAAGAATGGCCGGGATGGAAGCCAAGATGAACAATTTGGAATAGGAAAAGCCGTAGAATTTGAGCAACAAGGCCGCGATGGGTGGGCCAATCAGCGCCCCGGCATGATCAAAGGCGCGCTGGACGCCGAAGGCCTTGCCCCAGTTTCCCTTCTCGAGGGAGCCGGTTAAAAGACGATCGCGGGGCGCGGTTCGAATTCCCTTGCCGATGCGATCGAGGAAACGCGCGGCCAGGGTCACCCCGGGAATGGGAATGCCCATGAAAGGGCGAGTGAGGGAGCAGATGGCGTATCCAAGGACGGTCAGGCGCTTGCTGCGGTGCATCCGGTCGTCCGCCCATCCGGAAAAAAGCGCGGTAATGTTCGAGAGCGAATTGGCGAAGCCCTCCATGATTCCCAAAAATCCGGCTCCCAATCCCATGGATGCCAGGAAAGCGGGCAAGAGCGGCGAGATCATGTCCGCGCTGAAGTCGTTGAACATGCTGAGCAGGCCTAGGAGGTAGACGTTGCGCGTGATTCCGCCAAACCAGGAGCGGCGCCGCGATTTAGGGTTGGATGTCATAGAGATCGGGATTGGCGGCGATGTAATCCAGGGCGAATCCAAGTTCTTCCGAGCTTTCGCTGTAAATTTTGAATAAAGGGTCTCCCAAGCGGATAGAGTCGCCGATCTTGGATTCCAGGTAAATTCCGGCTCCGGGATCCTGGGGCGCTCCGGCGAGTTTGGCCGCCATGGATATTTTTTGGTTGTGGATCGCCTTCACGGTTCCCGCTCTCGGGGCTGGCACGACATGGCTGAGTCGGGCGACGTGGGGAGTCCTGAAATTTCCCTGTTGCTTGGAGAAATTTTGGAATTTCTCCCAGGCCTTCCCGGATTCCAAGATTCGCCGGGCTTGAACCGCCCCTTGTCCCTTGGGTAATTTTCCACTGAATTCCAACAGCTCTCCCGCTAAAAAAATCGATTTTTCCTTCAAATCCTCGGGAAGCCCGGGTTGGTTTTGCAGTACCTGAAGGACGTCCAGGGCCTCCAGGGCCGGGCCTATGCCCCGTCCCACCGGTTGGGTTCCGTCGGTGAAGACGATGCGTGTTTTAAGGCCGATACGTCCGCCGATTTTTTCGAACAGGAGCTTGAGGGCTTCTCCGTCGGTCAGCGAAGTGACCTTGGCCGTGGGACCAATGGGGATATCCAACAAGAGGTGATCGGATCCGGCCGCCCGTTTTTTAGAAATAATGGAAGCGATCATCTGGCCCTCGGAATCGAGGCTCAAGGGACGCTCGACGCTGATCAAGATGTCGTCGGCGGGCGCCAAGGCCAAAGCGCCTCCCCAGGCGATACAGGCGTTCTCGGCGGTGACGATTCTTCGCATTTCCGCGAGGCTGAGTCGGACGTTGGCGATAGTCTCCATGGTATCCGCGGTCCCGGAGGGGGAAGTGATGGCCCGCGAGGAGGTTTTAGGGATGGGCAGTCCGAAGGCCGCGACGATGGGGACGATGATCATGGTGGTTCGATTGCCAGGAATTCCCCCGATGCAGTGTTTGTCGAGGACCAGGGGTAGGCCCCAATCGATGAGTTCCCCGGTTTCGATCATGGCCTCGGTGAGATAGGTGATCTCTTCCTCGGAGAGCCTTTGTTGGGAACAGGCGATCAAAAAAGCCGTCAATTCGATGTTGGAGTAACGGTAAGCGACGATATCCCGGAGTACGGCAAGAAACTGCGCCTTATCGAGGGCTCCTCCGTCCAGTTTTTGGCGAACGAATTCGAAGGAGATCAAAGGATTGGGATGCGAGAGAGTGACGTGGCTCCCTTCCGTCAGCCCGAGACGCTCCATGGCGATGTGACTGAGACCTATTTCTCCGGGGGAGACGAGCCCGTTTTCGGTCATGTTCAGCGTCGCCAAGATGGAATGGCCGCCGCCGTGGATCTGGATCTTGGAAAGCGCGCCGAAGCCCTGGCTCTTGCAGATTTCGCAGCCCATTGGCAGGTAGGCGACGTTTTCGTGGTAGGTGTCGATGCCGACTTTTCGCAGGACTAGGTGGGACACGGGTCTTTCCTCGGAAAAATCGTATCACGGGGAACGCAGGACCCAAATCGGAATCGGAGACTCGCGCAAAAGTTCCCGTGAGGTGCTGCCCAGGAGGGTCGTCTCCAGTCGCCCCGTTTGGGCGGCCAAGCCGATCGCGTCGATGGCCAGCTTTTTGTAGCTCGAGACCAGGGTAGTGGCGACGTTTTCTTCGCTGGTTTCAAGGCGAAACTCGCAGCTGATTCCATGCTTCTTGGCCACCTTGCGGAAGGCTTCGGCCTTCCGCGTATTTTCTTTCTCGACATACCCGAGGTATTCCTTTTCGCTTTGGGATCTCGCTCCGAGCAGGAATTCCGTCGCCGGATAGGCCCATGGGAAAGGCTTGGGAACCAAGTGGTACAATAAGACCTTTGCTTTCAAAGGCTTGAGGAAAGCACTGAAGCGATCGAAGGCCTTTTTCGAGGCTTCGCTCAGGTCGCTGGAAAAAAGCGCCTTTTTCAAGGGCCTTGGTTTCTTCATGAGAGGATTGACCAAAAGGACTGGTGTCTTGGCGTGGAAGAGAAGGGTCTCGGCGAAGCTACCCAGCAGGAAGCGTCCCAGGCCTTTTTTCGCGTGAGTTCCGACGACGATCGCAAAGGCATTGGATTTAGCCGCGTACTTCGCGAGGGCTTTGGCGCTGGCGGAAAGCCGAAGGTTGTTTTCCACCAAAATTTTGGGTTTCATTAAACCTGGGAATTTGATTTTTTTGAGGACTTTTTCGCATTCCAGGTTGGCGACCGCTTGAAATCGGTCTTTGGCGGGGATGCTGAACTCGAGGACGACGTTCACCTCCGCGGGGCTGACGACGTAAACGGGTTCCACCGCCATTTTGAGTTGTTTCGAAAGGGACCGCAGCAGGGCGACGGTATTTTTCAATACCAGGGGGTCGTTTTGAAAGGGATTGAAAGACCAAAGGATATTTTTTTTCATGGATTTTTCCCTCGCAGGGCGAATTTAGCACAGTTGTGGTTTATAGTGACCGAATATTCTTTGTTCGGTAAGGAGATAGAATTAAGCCCCGAGGAAACATGACTTTAGTCATGGCCCCTCTCAAATATTTGCCTTATTTCGCCTTGGAGCGGGTTTCATTTGAGTCATTCTAGATTTCCCATCCTATTTGTCTGGCCGGGTCAAGAGGCTCTTGGCCGCCGCTTATGCTCCCGTTTATGTTGGGAGGAGGGCGCCTTCGAACTGCGGCGCTTTCCCGACGGTGAAAGTTATGTCCGGGTGCTGAGCCGGGTTTCGGATCGCGAGGTTTTCATCCACTCGTCCCTGGATCAACCGGATGCGAAGCTCGCTCCTCTCCTGTGGATTGCGGAGACGGCGAGGGACATGGGGGCCGCCAAAGTCACCTTGATCGCTCCTTATCTAGCTTACCTTCGTCAGGATAAGAGTTTCTTCGACGGCGAAGCGGTGAGCTCGAAATATTTCGCGAAAGTCCTTTCGTCGAGTTTCGACGCATTGGTCACTGTGGACCCTCATTTGCACCGCTACGTTTCTCTGGATGAGATTTACAAGATTCCATCCCAGGTGCTTTCCGCGAGCCAAGAAATCGCCCATTGGGTTCGGAGGGAAGTTGAAAAGCCCGTTTTCATCGGCCCCGATTCGGAGAGCGGGCAATGGGTCGCGCAGGTCGCCTCGCTTTCGGGGGCGCCCTATTTCGTGGCCGAAAAAATTCGTAAGGGGGACCGTTTGGTCGAGATTCGCCTGCCCGATTTTGTCGGGGCCACCGAAGGTGTTCCCGTGCTGGTCGACGACATCATCTCCACGGGCCGAACGATGATCGAATCCGTGGCTTTGTTGCGGCAAAAGGGATGGGCGGCTCCGGTCTGCATCGGGGTCCACGCGGTTTTCGCGGGAGATGCCTACAATGAATTGAAGGGCTCCGGAGCCGGCCGCGTCGTGACTTGCAATAGCTTGCCGCATCCGAGCAATGAAATCGACCTGAGCGAAGTATTGGCTCGAGCCTTGGAAGGAAAAAGATGAAAACCCTGCTGGAACGCGATCTCAACCCCGATCCTATTCAACAATTTTCCAACTGGTACGCGGCGGCGCGGCGTCACCGGGGCATTTTGCAAGCCGAGGCCATGTGCCTTTCCACCTTGAGCCCCGATGGGTTTCCGGCGGGAAGGATGGTGTTGCTGAAGGAATTCGATCCCAATGGTTTCGTTTTCTACACGAATTTCAAGTCGGCGAAGGGACAGGCCCTCTTGCTTTATTCCAAGGCGGCTTTGACTTTTTTTTGGGAAACCATGGAACGCCAGGTCCGCATCGTTGGAGAGGTCGAGGTCGTTTCCGAAGAGGAAGCGGACGCTTATTTCGCTTCCCGTCCCCGTTTAAGTCAAATCGGCGCTTGGGCTTCCCATCAAAGCGACACATTGAAAAATCGCGCGGAACTCGATCGGCGCTTCGATTCGTATCGGAAAAAATTCGCGGGAAA
>JAIOPF010000210.1:0-2893 GCA_021414045.1 Deltaproteobacteria bacterium
TCTTGCCCGCGCGCTTGAGGACCTTGCGGACGGCCGGAATGGGGCCGATGCCCATGATCTCGGGATCACAGCCGGCGACGGCCATGGCGTGGATGCGAGCCAGGGGCTTGAGTCCCAGGGCCTTGGCCTTTTCGGCGCTCATCACGATCACCGCGGCGGCGCCGTCGGTGAGAGGGGAGGAGTTGCCGGCCGTGACCGAGCCGCCCTCGCGGAAGACGGGCTTGAGGGTCGCGAGCTTCTCGACCGTCGTCTCGGCGCGGGGGCCTTCGTCGGTGTCGATTTTCTTCACGCTGCCGTCGGCCTGCGGGACTTCGATGGTGGCGATCTCGTTCTTGAACTTGCCTTCTTGGATGGCCTTGATCGCCTTTTGGTGGCTCTCGTAGGCGAATTGGTCCATGTCGGCGCGGTTGATCTTGTATTTCTCCGCGACGTTCTCGGCCGTCATGCCCATGCTGATATAGGCGTCGGGCATGCCCTTTTGCATCAATTTGGGATTGAGCGAGGGATTGAAACCGCCCATCGGGACATGCGACATGGTCTCGATGCCGCCGGCGACGAAGACTTCGCCGTCGCCAACCATGATGCAGCGGGCCGCGTCCATGATGGACTGCAAGCCGGAGGCGCAGAAGCGGTTGGTGGTGACCGCCGCGGCGCTATTGGGAATGCCGGCCAGGAAGCTGATATTGCGGGCGACGTTCATGCCCTGTTCGCCTTCCGGCATGGCGCAGCCCATGATGACGTCTTCGATCTCGGCGGGATCCAGGCCCTTGGCTCGGGCGACTGCTTCTTTGAGGACCGCGGCACCGAGGTCGTCGATACGGATGTTGACGAATTGACCCTTGAGCGCTCGGCCCATCGGGCTGCGCACGGCGCTCACAATAACGGCATCACGGATGGCAGGCATAAATCCCTCCTAAAAATGAATGACTATTCATTCCACTCCTAGCCCCGCTTGACCTTTGGTGTCAAGACACAATTCGGTACCTAATCTACCCTTGTCAGGCGCGGTTATTGGTGTTTAAGAAAGAAATTCAACCCTAAGCGCGGCGGAAAGAAATCATGGAAAAAAAGCTAAATAAATTCAGTTCTCGACTCACGCAAGAGCGCGACCAGCCTGGATCCCAGGCCATGCTCTACGGCACCGGCTTGACCGAGGATGATTTGAACAAGCCCTTCGTCGGCATCGGCACGACTTGGTACGAGGGCAATACCTGCAACATGCATCTCAACGACTTGGGAAAGATCATCAAGCAGAGCTGCTCCGCGGCGGGCTTGAATGGGCTCATGTTCAACACCATCGGCGTCAGCGACGGAATTTCCATGGGAACCGAGGGCATGAACTACTCGCTGCAGTCGCGCGAGATCATCGCCGACTCCATCGAGACGACCATGGCCGCGCATTGGTACGACGCCAACGTCTCGGTGATGGGCTGCGATAAGAACATGCCCGGCTCCGTGATCGCGATGGGACGGCTGAATCGGCCCAGCATCATGGTCTATGGCGGAACGATTCGTCCGGGGCATTATAAAGATCAAACCCTCGACGTCGTTTCGGCCTTCGAGGGACTCGGCCAATGGGTGGCCGGCAAAATTTCCGAAGCGGAGCTGAAGGGCATCCTGCAAAATGCCTGTCCTGGCGCGGGCGCCTGCGGCGGCATGTACACGGCCAACACGATGGCCTCGGCCATCGAGACCTTGGGGCTGAGCCTGCCTTACAGCTCCTCGCAGCCGGCGACGGCCCCCGGGAAGCTGGAAGAATGCCAAAGCGTCGGCGCGGCCATCCGGAATCTACTCGAAAAGGACATCAAGCCTCGCGACATCATGACCCGCAAGGCCTTCGACAATGCGATCACGGTGGTGATGGCCCTCGGCGGCTCGACCAACGCCGTCTTGCACCTGATCGCGATGGCTCGGTCAGTGGGCGTTCCGCTCACCATCGACGATTTCCAGGTGATCAGCGACAAGGTTCCCTTCATCGCCGACCTCAAGCCCAGCGGTAAATACGTGATGGAAGATCTCTGTAAGGTCGGCGGCGTGCCCGCGGTCTTGAAACTCTTGCACAAAGAGGGATTTTTGCATGGCGGCGAAATGACCTGCACCGGCAAGACCCTCGCCGAAAACCTCGAGTCCCTTCCCGGACTTTCGGAAGGACAGAAGGTGATCGTCCCGCTTTCCGCTCCCATCAAGCAGACCGGGCATATCCAGATCCTCTATGGGAATCTCTCGCCGCAAGGATCGGTGGCGAAGATCACCGGCAAAGAAGGCATGACCTTCACCGGCAAGGCGCGAGTCTTCGATTGCGAGGAAGACGCCAATCAGGCGCTTGAGAAAAAACAGGTCAAAAAGGGCGACGTCTTGGTGATCCGCTACGAAGGCCCCAAGGGCGGTCCGGGCATGCCCGAGATGCTGAAGGTGACGGCCTTGGTGATGGGCGAGGGGCTTGGCAAAGACGTGGCCCTCATTACCGACGGACGTTTCTCCGGCGGCACCCACGGTTTCGTCGTCGGCCATATCACTCCGGAAGCTCAGGAAGGCGGGTTGTTGGCCATCGTCGAAGAGGGCGACGAGATCACCATCGACGCCAATCGGCGCGTCTTGAATTTGAACGTGCCCGAAGCCACGATCGCGGAGCGCGTCAAGCAGTGGAAGGCCCCGGCCTATAAAGCGAACCGTGGGACGCTCGGGAAATTCATCCGGAACGTCAAGTCGGCCTCCGAGGGCTGCGTCACCGACGAGTAAGTTTTTTTTCATTCTCGGAACAAGGATAGTAGTTCCCTGGACAATTCCCGAATCCTCGGTCGCTGGTCGCTCAGGGCCCGCCTCGCCAGAGCTTCTCGAAGCATCGGGTTGCTGGGGAGATAGGGAACCAAGGCCCGAATCGCGTGCGCGGCGC
>JAIOPF010000210.1:2939-21452 GCA_021414045.1 Deltaproteobacteria bacterium
CACTAAAAATTGATTCAGCTCCATGGCCAAATCCTCGGTCAGATGTTCCAGTCCGCTGGGCGTGAGGGCATTGACGTATTCCGCCATCGTTCCGGGCGAGTGTCCCAAGGCTTGGCGGATGCATTCGCGCATCGCTCTCTGTTGGGCTTGGTTCAAGGAAGGGTTATCGAAGTGAACCATGAAATCCTTGAACAGTCTCTCGGGGGGGATGATTTGAAATCGGGCGCAGAGGCTCGCGAGCGTGGCCAGCAAGGGCTGGTGTTCGATGTCCGAAGGCGAGACCCGGGTCATGAGTTTTTGGTGAATCGAGGCGATCTCGGACGCGGCTTCGGCACTGGCGGTGCTGTTGAAGAGGGTGTTCAGCTCACCGAATAAATCCCCCCTCTGGGTTTCCTCCAATCCGGGATGGCGCAAGGCCTCGATCAGGGTGCGCTGGGCCAACGGTCGCCAGATGTCGGAGTTGTGTCGGCGGGATTCCAGGATTTTGTTCAATGTCGACGTTGGGGCCCTCGGGTTTTGCAGCAGCGCTTCCAAAACTTCTTGTGCCGCCAATGGAACCTCGCCGTCCTCGCCCGTTTCCTCGAGGGCCTCAAGAGCAAAATCGCCCAAGTGCTCGTACTGGTCTGCCAGCAGGTTTTTCTTCCTTGCCAACTGTCTTTCCACGCGAAGGGTCAAGGTGAAATAATCGCCATGGGCCCGCCTCTCCGTCAGAGTTTCCAGGAAAGTTTGGACGTGGTCGCTGCCGACATGATGGCTTTCCAATCTTCTCGCCATGGCATCCAAGGTCTTGTCCGCCAGGGCGTCTCTGATGGATTCCGAGGATTCGAGATTATCCGAGAGTCGCATGACCTCCAAGAGTCGGTCGAAGCCCGCCTTGAACTGGGCCGGACTGAGCCTTCGTCCCTGGGTGACGTATTGGGCGAAATCGCCGATGGGTCCCGATAGATCCCTCAGGGGTCGAGTTTGCAAATCGGTGAGAATTCTCAGCGCGTTCCCGCGGTTTCTTGGCGGCGCCCAGAACGCCATGGCCACCATGGGCAGGCTGGCGCCGATCAGCGAGCTTAGGTGCTCCCAGGAATTTCCGTGCAAATGGCAGCCTCCCAGCCACAGCGAAGCAGCCCATAGAGGAGCGAAGGAAAAATTAGGGCGCGGTCCGAGATTCAGGCCCTCGAAGCGGAGTTGGGTATCGCGGATCAATTTCGCTCTCCGCTCTGAAAGTCCGTGGCCTTCGCCCAGGAGCTGGTGAGCGGCGCGGCCCCCGACTTGGAATTGCAAAAGGGTGGCGAATCCATCCGTTAGGGTGGTTTCTCCGGAGAGACGAGGCCGCAAGCCTATACTTTGCTCTAGGCGGTGTGCCAGCAGGATGCCCGCGAACATGCCTGCTTGGGGCAGGGATAATCGAAGGAGATCCCTCGCTAGTCCGGGGCTTGTTCCCAAGCCCCGCAGGATATAGCCGCTGGCCGTCCCCGCGGCGCGGAGGCCAAACAGGCTAAGCGCGCCGCCGGCGAATTCCTTGGCCAAGGCTCGCGAGCTCCAGTCCTGTGGCCGATTCAAGAGGCTGTTTCCCGCTCGCACCGTCGCGGTGAAGGCGGTTGTTTCCGAAATCAAGGCGACGGCGTTGGCGAAGGTAGGGGTGGCGAGGGGGCGAGATCCGATCAAACAAGCCAAACGGGTCATGCGAAATACCGCTCCGGCGGTGCTCATGGCTGTGAGAGTCACCGGGTCGCTGCTGGTTTCGGCGAACCTGCGGCCCAGGAATTCGGCTCGCGGCAAAACCGCGCCCCGTCCTAGAATCGCGTCCAGCCTGGAGCGCGAGCGCCGCGCAACGCCCGCGTCGGGAAGCGCTTCGGCGATGCTTTGATAAAGGGTTGCCGCGAGTTCGACTCGTCCTTCGTCTTCCAGGTCTTTGCCGATTTCGTAGATGGCTTCGAAAAATCCCTCGCTATCCCTTTCGTGGGATAAGGACGCGAGTGCTGCCCGAAGTGGTTCGTCCGTGGCGCCAAGACGTTCCGTCAGCCGCGTCAAAAAGGGGAGGCCGGAAAAGGGCTGGCTAGTCGGGCGAAACGGGTTTTCAGAAGATAAGGGCCGTGGATGGGCGGACCGCCAAGCGGACTGCGCCATGGAATTCTCGTTTTCTTTGCCCCTCGAATTTCGGAAATTTACCGCCACCTTATCGAATTCGCGTCTAGATGGTTGTGAAAAAGTAAAAAAAAGAGGCGGATCCCCCTTCGGGAATCCGCCCCGTGATTTTTTCGGCAGGGCTGTAAGCCGGGTTCTGTTTCCGCCGAAGCGGATCGCGGACATTTCTCTAGTCCCGCCCTTGCGGACGGAATCGAAGCAGCCTACCCGTCCTGTGTCGGTTTTAAGGCCATCCCCGCCGGGCCGGCGGGGCTTCCCAAGGGAAGCCACAGGACCTATTTGGCCTTGCACCCCGTAGAGTTTACCGGATTTCACTACAGCATGGAGTTCCGAAGAACCCCACCGTACATACTTTCTGTTGCACTATTCCTAATCGCCGCCGAAGCGCCGACCGACGGCTGTTAGCCGCTACGTTGCCCTCTGGTGCCCGGACTTTCCTCTCCCCCGCGTGAGCGGGGCAGCGGCCGCGCGCCCTGCCGGGATGGATTCACCCACGGATAGGGAGGGATGTCAATGAGGGGATCCGTTCACCTTGGGGGAAGAGGGTGGGAGCCCGGTGGCGGAGGCGGAATCGGAAAACTCCTGCCGTCCGACAGGCGCAGGGAGCCCGAATCGTAGACCCAGGCGCCGTTGCGTTTGTAGAGGGAGGCGTAAAAGGTGCCCTCAGCCAGGCTGCCTCTGACCGAAACCTGGAAGTTCGCCGAGCCGACTCCGCCGCCGCTGGTCTTGACGCTGCCCGAGGGCCATCCGGTTTTTTCGATGTCGCCCAAGACCTCATGGGCGATGGGGCTGCCGCGCAAAACATGAACGGCCATTTTCGCGGGTTCAGATTGGCTTAAGAAATAAATGATGGCAACCACGAGAAGGGCCGTGCCCAAGAGGCTCGCGACCAGGAAGATAGGCCAATATTTCTTCGCGCGATCCATCATTCACCTCGAGTGATTTTGGAAAGATGAGAATCCATCGCCATGTTGGCGAGCTTGTCCGCCTCCGCATTTTCTTCGCGGGGAATGTGTTCCATGCGAAAAGAACGGAAATGCTTCAATAAGGTCAGGGCATGCCCGTGGAGTTTTTGCAGGGTCGGTTCTTTGACGCGATAGACGCCCTCGATCTGGCGTACGACCAGCTGCGAGTCCATGCGGATCAACAGGTCCTCCGCGCCTTGCCGTTCGGCCTCTTTCAGGCCGAAGATCAAGGCGGAGTATTCGGCGACGTTGTTGGTCGTCTCTCCGATGTATTTGTAGACGCGGGCGACGGGATTCCCCGCTTCGTCTTCCAGATAGGCGCCTGAACCGGCGGGGCCTGGATTGCCGCGGGAACCTCCGTCGGCATAGACGATCAACCGCTTAGGGCTCAATTACCCAATCCCTTGAAAAGAATTTGCGCCTCGCGCGGGGAGAGCTTGGCGAGGATTTGTCGGTAAGGCTCGGGGAGCTCTTTCCATTCGTGGAAATCGGGAACCTCGGAATGCTGGGAACCCTCGTCCTTGAGCTTCTTGGCCAGCGCCTGCAAGGAGGCGCTCAGCGCCTGGCGCGACACCGTTCCGAGCGGCTTTAAGGAAGCGAAGGCTTCGTGCTCGTTCAGGTAAAGCAAAAGTTCGGCCAGGGTGTCGGCGGGAAGGGCTCCGTACATGGTGTCTCCTCTCGATGTTAAGTCTCGATATACAAAAGTCGATGGCAATTGGGGCAGGAGTGGATCTCCTGCGTCTTTCGGATCTCGATGGCAAGCTGCGGCGGGACGCTCATGAAACATTCTTGGCAAGTTCCGTCGACGACTTTCGCCGCCGGGGGTTGCCGCTTGCCCTGAATCCGAATGTATTTATGACGTATATCTTCGGGCAGGGAGGAAAGTTGCTCGTTCAATTGGGCCTCGAGGGCTTGAAGCTTGGATTTACGGTCATCGAGCTGCCCTTGGATGGAGCCGCGCTCCTGTTCGAGGGTGGAAAGCAGTTCTTGGCGTTGCGTTTCGAGGGGAGCCAGATCGACCTTGAGGGTTTCGACGGAAGCAAGGAGCTTGACGATGGTTTCGCCCCGGTCCTTGACCATGGTCTTTCCGGTGGAGATTTCTTTGACGACGGCTTGGTATTCTTTGTTGGTCTTGATCGAGTGCAGGCGTTCTTCTTTTTGCTTGAGATGGCCCGCTTCGTCTTCGATCTCGGATTGCAGCTTCTTGGCTTCCCCGGAGGCTTTGTCGAATTCGCCCTTTTTCTGGAGGTAAACGGTGTCGATGGCGGCGAGTTCGGTCTCGAGGTGCCGAACTTTGGCGGGGATTTCTTCGAGGTCGTCTTTGAGGTTCTGGATTTCCTGGGAGAGACTGACGGTCATCCCAAGTCGCTGCATGTGGTCTTTCATAGGTTCCTTTATTCACCGGGTCGAAGCAAGTTCGACCCGGCTAAAGCCCAGGGGGTGGATTTCATCCTCCCCCTTCAACCCCCATCGATTAAGGATGGGAAATTATTTAAATTTCAAATTAATAGGCCGAGAAGGACTCGAACCTTCGACCGCCCGGTTATGAGCCGGGAGCTCTAACCAACTGAGCTATCGGCCCTAGAAGCAAAGCCGGTTATGTCCTTACCACGTTCTACCAGTCAACGAAACTGCGGAGTTTCTTTGCTCGCGAAGGGTGGCGCAGCTTGCGCAGGGCCTTCGCCTCGATTTGGCGGATACGTTCGCGGGTGACCGAGAAGTCGCGGCCGACCTCCTCGAGGGTGTGGTCGGATTTTTCGCCGATGCCGAAACGCATGCGCAGGACCTTCTCTTCGCGAGGAGTCAGGGTCGAGAGGACCCGGGTCGTGGTTTCGGACAGGTTCATGTTGACCACGGCCTCGGAGGGATTGATCACGCTTTTGTCCTCGATGAAGTCCCCGAGATGGCTGTCTTCTTCCTCGCCAATGGGAGTTTCGAGCGAAATGGGCTCCTTGGCGATCTTCAGGACCTTGCGCACCTTCTCGAGGGGCAATTCCATCTTCTCGGCGATTTCTTCGGGCGTCGGTTCGCGGCCCAAATCCTGCACCAAGTAGCGCGAAGTGCGGACCAGTTTGTTGATGGTTTCGATCATGTGCACCGGGATGCGGATGGTGCGGGCCTGGTCGGCGATGGCCCGGGTGATGGCCTGACGTATCCACCAAGTGGCATAGGTCGAGAACTTGTAGCCGCGGCGATACTCGAATTTGTCGACGGCCTTCATCAAGCCGATGTTGCCTTCTTGGATGAGGTCGAGGAACTGGAGGCCGCGGTTGGTGTATTTCTTGGCGATGCTGACGACGAGTCGGAGGTTCGCTTCGATCAGCTCGCTCTTCGCGCGGTCCGCCATGAACTGGTTGCGCTTGATGTCGTGGAAGATCTCGTGGAGCGTCTTGCTGGTGTAGCCGTATTCCTCTTCCAGGGCCTTGACCTTGCGGCCGGCGGCCTGGATGGTTTTGGACATGTTCTCGATCTCGTCCTTCGAGACTTCTAGGTCCTTGGCCAGCTTGCGCAGCATGTAGCTGCTCTTCTTCGCCTTCTTCAGCTTGTCGAGTCCCTCGACGTGGTCCTCGGCGTCGATCTTGTAGCCGATGCTGGCGACGATGGCTTCCTGCGAGTTGATCTGGTCGATCATCTCCTTGATCTTGTCGATGATCTTGTTGATGGCCTTGCGGTTGAAGCGGATTTCCTTCACGTTCGCGAGGAGCTTCTGCTTCGATTCTTCCAGGGCCTTGAGGGAATTCTCTCGGGCCTTCTTGGACAGCGAGGCCTGCTTGGTCTTCTTATTGTTGCGGTCGTATTCCTTCGAGAGGGTCTTGAACTTGACGAAGTGCTTCACGACTTGGGCGCGGAAGGCCTCTTCGTCGAAGTTTTCGTCCTGGGTGAGGTCGTCGACGTCCTTGACGACGTCGGAGAGGCGGACTTTCGCCTTTTTCACGCTCTCGCCGAGGTTATGGATTTCGTCCATGCCGAACGGGCTGGTGATCAGCGTGAGCAGGACGTCGTCTTCGTGCTGTTCGATGCGCTTGGCGATCTCGACCTCGCCCTCGCGGGTGAGCAGGGCCACCGAGCCCATCTTGCGCAGGTACATGCGGACGGGATCGCTGGATTTGCCGAAGGATTCCGCCGCGGCGGCAGCCGCCGCCTCGACTTCCACTTCGACCTCGACCTCATCACCGTCATCGTCTTCTTCGGCCTCGTCTTCCTCTTCGCCTTCTTTGGAAGGAGCTTCACCGCGCCTCGCGCCCTGGGCGGCGATGGCGGCGGCGGCCTTTTTCTTGCCGCCTTTGGCGGCGAGGCCCTTGCCGTCTTCTTCCTTCTCGACGATCTCGATGTCGAGCTCGTCAAAGACGCTCAGGACATCGTCGATCTGGTCGGCGGAGGTGACGTCGTCCGGCAGGGCGCCGTTGATGTCCTCGTAGGTGAGATAACCGCGCTCTTTGCCCAATTCGATCAGGCCTTGGATATCGTTAGTTTTTTCTTTCGCCATAAATCCTCGCTTTATTTTTCAACACTTGGGACAGAGCCTGAATTTTTTCGTGCACGACGTGGATCGCTTGCGGGTTCGCCGAACCCCGCAAGGCCTGAAGGTCTTCCTTGAGCCGTCTTTCCTTCAGGCGCACGACGGCTTCGTCCAAACTCAGTTTCGCCGTCGACACTTCGTCGAGTCCGTCGGGGCGAAGGGTCAATTCGGTGAACATTTCCAACAGGGATTCGGGCACTAGCTCGAGGTATTTTCCCGTTTTTCCATAAGGTTCGGTCTTTGCCAACTCCCAAAAGGAACGGACCACCTCGCCCAGCTCTTCAGTGCAAAAATCCTCGGCCTCCACCGCCTGGAGAATTTCCGGGCGTAGCGAGGGAAAACGCAGCCAAACCTCGACCAGGGTCTCCTCTTCCGGGAGCCAGTTGCGAAGCCTTGCCGGGCGGGGTGTCGCCACGGGGCGCCTGTCTTGGAAAGCGCGGTTGCCACGCAGCCATTCCTCGGGAATGTCAAATCCTTCCGAGAGGCGGCGGCGGTATAAATTTTGGACGATGGAATCGGGGATCTTCTCGATCAACGCCAACAGCCTCCGAGCGACCCGTCCCCTTTGTTCAAGGGCTTGCGGGCCTCGGGGAAGCGATGCCGACCACTTATCGATGAGTTCTTCCAAAAGGTTTCGCCGCTCCTGGAGCTTTTTTTCGAAGGCCAAACGACCGAAACGCTTGAGATAGGAATCGGGGTCTTCTCCGCCGTCCAAGCGGACAATCTGAGGGATCACGCCTTGGGCCAAAAGGACTTCTAGAGCCCTCAATCCCGCCTCTTCGCCCGCCGAATCGCCATCGAAGAGCAAGATGACTTCGGCCTCCTGCCTTTGCAAGGTCTTGGCATGCATCGGCGTGAGAGCCGTCCCCAGCGGCGCCAAAGCCTGGGAGAAACCTTGGCCATGAAGAGTGATGACATCGAGGTAGCCTTCGACCAACAAGACCTGGTTTTTCTTTCGAATTTCTGCTTTGGCGAGGTGAAAACCGTAGAATAGCTCGCCTTTTTTGAAAATTTCGGATTCAGGGGAATTCAAGTACTTGGGACCCTCGTCCTTTTCTTGGAAAAGGCGTCCTCCCAATCCCACGACCTTCTTGTCATGCCGAAAGATGGGGAAAGTCAGGCGTCCCCGGAAGAATTCGCGACGTCCGCGGTAAATCGAATACTTTTCCAGAGCCTCGCGCTTGAAACCCTTTTGTTGCAGCCTTCCGGCCAGTCCCGATTCTTGGGAGGGACAGTAGCCGATGTGGAAGGCCTCGATGGCTTCGTCGGAGATCTGGCGCTTCGCCAAATAGGCCCAAATCTCGTGCTCTTTCGGAGTGTTTTTCAAAAGGCAGTGATAATACCAGGCGGCTTGACGATGGATTTCGAAGGCCTCGTCGCGGCGCTCTTTGGCGTGGGGGTCCGCGGGTCCCGAGGAGGCGACCTGGACGCCGGCGCGCTCGGCCAGACGCTCGACCGCTTCTGGAAAAGAAAGGCTCTCCAGCTTCATCAAAAAGTGAAAAAGATTGCCGCCAGCGCCGCAACCAAAGCAGTGGAAAGTATCGCGGTCGGGGCTGACGATGAAAGAAGGGGATTTTTCTTGGTGAAAGGGACAGAGCCCTTTGTGGTTCTTCCCGGCCTTCTTGAGCTGGACGAATTCACCGATGAATTCGACGATCGAAAGGCGTTCTCGGATTTCCGAAAGTTGTTCTTCCGAAAACAATGGAATACTCCGTTATGGTGAATGAATTCGAACTCAACCCGCGAGCAAAGCTTTGACTTTTTCGCTCACGAGTTTGCCGTCGGCCTTGCCCGTCGTCTTCGGCTGAAGGGCCTTCATCACCTTGCCCATGTCCTTGGGACCTTGGGCCTGGGTTTCGGCGATCGTGTCGCGAATGATCTTTTCCAACTCTTCCGCCGAGAGCTGCTGCGGCAAAAATTCTTCGATGATTTTCAGTTCCGCCGCTTCCTTGTCGACCAGATCCTGGCGTCCGCCCGCCTGGAAGGCCTCGATGGATTCCTTGCGCTGCTTCGCGAGGGTGGCGATGCTCTGAATCACCTCTTCATCGCTGAGATCGCGGCGCGCATCGATCATCTTGTTCTTCAAGACGGACTTGATGTTTCGCAGCGCCATGAGGCGGTCTTTGTCTTGCGAACGCATCGCGTCTTTGAGTTGGCTTTCGATGTCTTGATAAAGGGGCATGAAATCAAGGCCTCAAAAAAGAAAAATAAAACGACAAAGCCCCGCGGCTTTTCGATTCTACCTTCCTTTTTTTGCGAAAATTAATCGCGATATTGTTTTTTGATCGCGCGCTTGCGAGCGGCAACGGTCTTGCGCTTTTTCTTGATGCTGGGCTTTTCGTAGTGTTCGCGTTTGCGGACTTCGGAAAGAATTCCAGCCTTCTCGCATTGCTTCTTGAATCGGCGCATGGCGGCTTCGAAGGACTCGCCATCTCGAATTTGAATACCGGGCATTATGACCTCGATTTATGTTTAATAATCAGCCTCTTATACCCTTTTTTCCCCCGCTTTGACAATCCGCGGGAAGGGCCGAAGAGGCGGAGGGTATAGAGGGCTGGGGAGGGCCTGTCAAGCCATAATCGGCTCCCTCGCGGGTGCCGCGCGAAGGCTCTCCTTCTCACCCTTGGAAGGGTAGCCTCGGAGAGCCGAGTCTGGCCGCCAAGGGGCGGGAAAGCCTTCGGCGAGAAATATTTTGTACACAGTCATGTTCAAAGGGTTATTTTTTTGTGGATCCATCGAAATCCTTGTCAAATCAGCTGAAAATCCTCATGATTTTGGAAATTGCCGGGGGCGAAATTGTTGAATCGTGGAACTATTTTATTCGGGATCTTTTTTTCATTTTTTTCTCCAGGCGCTTTTGCTCAATCAGGCCCCCCAGTGCCTTACGAGTCGAAGGGACTTTGTCCCTTCGAGTGCTGCACTTATAACAAGAATTGGGTGGTCGAAAAAACGATCCGAGTATTTGCCGATAGAAAGCCCGGTTCGCCCGTCGCCTTTACCTTGCAGAAAGGCGAAAAGGTCGAGGGCGTGACCGGTACGGTCGTCACCACGGCGATGGGTTTGGCGAAGGGGGTCCCCTTCAATCCCAAGTATCCGGGAAAATTCAAGCCAGGGGCTGAGGTCCCCTTGCTCGCGCCGTTGGGCGAGGGTTGCTACAAGGCTTGGGTCCGGGGAAAAGCCATCGATGCCTGTTCGGATGATATCCTAGAACCCCTCCGCACTCCGAAAACTGAATGGTGGGTGCAATTGAAGACCTCGAAGGGGCAGGTCGGTTGGGTCCAATGGCCGGATGGCGAAGAATACTTTTCCAATGTGGATGCCTGCGGCTAACCGACCAGGGAAGGACCCATTTGTTGGCCGGCCAAGAGGTGCATGTGGACGTGGAAGACGGTCTGCCCGCCTTCAGGATTGACGTTCATGACCAGGCGGTAGCCTCGTTCCGAGAGACCTTTTTCGGATGCTAACCGCCGCGCGGCACCGACCATTTCTTGTATCACGCTTAATTCGGCTTCGGGTATTTCCCCGACATGGGAGAAGTGTGCCTTGGGGATGATCAAGAGATGGGTCGGTGCTTGGGGAGAAACGTCGGGGAAGGCGAGGACGCGGTCGCTTTCGTATAAAACGGCGGCGGGAATTTGCTTGGCGACGATTTTACAAAAAATGCAGGAATCCATAGGCCCTACGACTTGTAAACCTTGTCTTCGTCGAAGAGTTTTTCTCCGACTTCCTTCACCTGGTCGCCCTCGATTTTATTGAAGAAACAGCTGCGGTAGCCCGTGTGGCAGGCGGCGACGTTTTGCTTGATCTTGATCAGCAAGGCGTCCTTGTCGCAGTCGAAGTAGATTTCTTTGACTTCCTGGGTGTGGCCGCTGCTCTCGCCCTTCACCCAGAGTTTCTTGCGCGAGCGGGACCAATAGGTCGCCAGCTTGCTCTCGAGGGTCATCTTCAGAGATTCGCGGTTCATGAAGGCGAACATCAGGACTTCTCCGTTCTCGTGATCCTGCAGGATCACCGCGATGAGGCCCTTGTCGTCGAATTTCAATTGGTCGAGGATGGGTTCGTAGTTCATGCTCATGGTCTAACAAGCACTCCCTTCTCGCTCAAGTACTCTTTCACGCGGCCGACGGTCATCTCTTTGAAGTGGAAGATGGAGGCTGCCAGGGCGGCGTCGGCTTCTCCGGTGGTCAATCCCTCGTAAATGTCCTCGAGGCTGCCCACGCCTCCGGAGGCGATGACGGGAATGGTGACCTGGTCGCTCACCGCCTGCAGGAGGTCGATGTCGTAACCGGACTTCGTGCCGTCTCGGTCCATGCTGGTGAGCAGAATTTCGCCCGCGCCGAATTTTTCCATCTTGTGGCACCAAAGCGGAGTTTCAAGCCCCGTCGGCGTGCGTCCGCCGTGGATGAAGACTTCCCAGCCGTCGAGCGAGCGTTTCGCGTCGACGGCGACGACGATGCATTGGCTGCCGAATTTATCGGATGCTCGCCTGACGAAGTCGGGATCCTGCACCGCCGCGGTGTTGATCGACACCTTGTCCGCGCCCGCGTGGAGCAGGTTGCGGATGTCGTCCAGGTTGCGCACGCCGCCGCCGACAGTCAGTGGCATGAAGCATTTTTCGGCGGTCTTTTCGACGACGTCGAGGATGATGTCGCGCTTTTCATGGCTGGCGGTGATGTCGAGGAAGGTCAGCTCGTCGGCGCCTTGGCGCTCGTATTCCTCAGCCACGGCGACGGGGTCGCCGGCATCGACGAGATTCAGGAATTTGGTTCCCTTCACCACGCGTCCGTCCTTGACGTCGAGGCAGGGGATGATGCGTTTGGTCAGCATATCAAGACTTCGCTATTCTGATCGCTTCGGGGAGCGAGAGTTTTCCTTCGTAGAGCGCCTTGCCCGTGATGACGCCCAGTAACTTGCAATCCTCGAGATCGACTAAAGCCTGAATGTCTTCCGCCGAGGAAATGCCGCCGGAGGCGATCACGGGCAACTCGGTGATTTTTAGAACGTCGCGCAGGGCATTCAAGTTGGGGCCGCTCAGCATTCCGTCGCGGGCGATGTCGGTGAAGATCAAGCAATGGACGCCGCTTAAGGGCGCGGTCTTCAAGTAATCTTCAATGGTCAAGCCGGTGGTTTCCGTCCATCCGTGGACGGCGATCTTGCCTTCCTTGGTGTCGAGGCCGAGGGCGATTTTTCCGGGGAAATTTTTCCCGAGGTCGCCCAGGAACTTCGGATCTTGCGTGGCCTTGGTGCCGACCACGACCCGGGCGACGCCGTCCTCGAGGTATTGGCCGGCGGTCTCGACGGAACGAATGCCGCCGCCGACTTGCAGCTTGGCCTTCACTTCGCGCGCGATGCGGGCGATCAGCTCGCGGTGCACGGGTTTTCCCGCCTTCGCGGCGTCCAAGTCGACGATGTGAATCCATTCGGCGCCTTCCTTCGCCCACTGCTCCGCGAGCTGAAAGGGGTCGTCGGAATATTGGGTGACTTGGTCGTAGTCGCCCTGCTTGAGGCGCACGGCCTTGCCGTCCTTCAAATCGATGGCGGGGAAGACGATCATAATTTCACGAAACGTTTCAGCAATCCGAGCCCGACCTTCTGTGATTTTTCGGGATGGAATTGCGTGGCGAAGATGTTGTCGGATTCGAGGCTCGACGTGAAATTCACGCCATACTCGGTTGTCGCCGCCGTGACTTTCTTCGTTTGCTCCGGCGCGACGTAATAGCTGTGGACGAAATAAACGAACTCTCCCTCCATTCCCTTGAGGAGGCGGGGCTGTCCGCTAAGATTGACTTGATTCCAACCCATGTGCGGGACCTTGAGGCCCAATTGGGGGGAGAAACGCAGTACCTTTCCGGGAATAATCCCGAGACCGGCGTGTTTCCCGCCTTCCTCGCTTTCATCCATCAGCAATTGCATGCCGAGGCAGATTCCCAAAAAGGGACGTCCGGAAGCAATGAATTCGCGGATAGGTTCAATCAATCCATAGCTGCGCAGGTTTTCCATGCAGTCTTTGAAGGCGCCGACTCCGGGAAGGACCAGTTTATCCGCCTTGGCCACCGCTTTGGGGTCGCGGGTGACTTGGCATTGGCCGTCAACGTGCTCGAGGGCCTTCGAGACGCTGCGGAGGTTGCCCATATCGTAATCGAGGATGGCGATCATAATAAGGTTACAAGGCCCCCTTGGTTGAGGGCACGCCTTTCACGCGCGGATCTTTCTGGGTTGCCATGTCCACGGCCTTGGCGAAGGCTTTGAACATCGCTTCGACGATATGGTGGCGGTTGCGGCCGTACCAGACGTTGAGGTGGAGGTTGATCAAGGCGGCGTTGGTGAAACCTTGGAAAAACTCCGGGACCAATTCGACGTCGAAGGTGCCGATGCGGCCGGCCTTGATCTTGGGCGTGTAAATCATGCAGGGGCGCCCGCAGAAGTCGACGGCCGCCGTGGTCAGCACTTCGTCCATCGGCAGGGTAAAATGCCCGTAGCGGCGCATCCCCTTCTTGTCGCCGATGGCTTTCTTGAAGGCCTCGCCCAGCGCAATGCCCACGTCTTCGACCGTGTGATGCAAATCGATATGGACGTCGCCCTTGGCCTTGATGGTCAGGTCGAAGAGGCCGTGCTTCGCGAAGGCCTCCATCATGTGATTGAGGAAGGGAATCGGCGTGGCTATGTTGTACTTGCCGGTTCCGTCGACGTTCAGCTCGACCGTGATCTGGGTTTCTTTGGTATTCCGGACGATTTTTGCTTTTCGTGCCATGGGCGCACGAAGCTAGGAGATTTTTGGGGCCTTGTCAAACCCGGCTCCCAGACAAGCTGCTGGACATTTTAGGGGGCTTGTCAAAAGAAAGGTGCCTGGGCTATGCACGCTCTTGGTCAATAAGGAGAGGTAATGACTTCAAATGCCCTGAACTTCGAGAGCCTGAAAACGAGCGGAATCAGCCCCGAGGACGCCCGCGAAATTTTCGCCATGAGCGAGGCGGAATTCTTCGAAAAGATCCTGCCTCTCGCCAAGACGCTTCGCGAGCATGCCTTCGCCAACGAGATCAGCTTTTGTTCCATCGTCAACGCCAAGAGCGGCGCTTGCGTCGAGAGTTGCAGCTTTTGCGCCCAATCCAATACTTACAAGGGCGCGCAAGCGCCGGTTTATCCCCTGATGTCCGCGGAAAAAATTCTCGAGAAGGCGAAGGAAGCCGAAAGCTTCGGAGCCACCGAGTTCTCCATCGTCACCAGCGGGCGCGGCATGTCCAAGGCGAAGGAAATCGACACCATGGTCGATGCCATCACCAAGATCCGCCAAGAGACCCAGGTCGAGACCTGCGCTTCGTTGGGACTGATGAGTCGAGAAGACCTGCAGCGCTTAAAAGAAGCCGGGATGATCAACTATCATCACAACATCGAGACCTCGCGATCTTATTTCCCGAACATCGTCACCAGCCATACATGGGAAGAAGAAGTCGCCACCGTGACCAACGCCAAGGAATTGGGCTTTCAAGTCTGCTGCGGCGGCATCTTCGGCATGGGCGAGAGCGTCGAGCAGCGCGTCGAATTCGTCTTTCAGCTGAAGGACATCGATCCCGATTCCATCCCGATCAATTTTCTCAATCCGCGTCCCGGCACGCCGCTCGCCGACAAACACGACTTGACGCCGCTGGATTGCCTCAAGATCATCGCCGTGCTTCGCCTGGCCATGCCTCGCAAGGAGCTCTTCGTCTGCGGAGGACGCGAAGTCAACATGAAGGGCTACCAAGAACTCATGTTCGACGCGGGAGCCAGCGGGACCATGCTGGGCAACTATCTCACCACCGAGGGACGCAGCCCGGAGCAAGACCTGGCCCTGATCCGCAAGAACGGGCTGGTGCCTGTCAGCCCGCACCGCAAAACGAAGGGGGCTTCGCATGGGACCCAAGAGGCTGCGAAAGAGACTTGCTGAGCTCGAGAGCGCGGGCCTGCGCCGGCGCCTGAGCGAGGTCGAGAGCCCGCAGGGTCGCGTGATCCGCGTGGCTGGCCGCGATTATCTGAATTTCTCCTCCAATAATTATTTGGGCCTGGCGGATTCTCCGGAACTGAGAGCGGCTTTCGCGCGCGGGATCGAGCGTTGGGGAGTGGGTTCCGGGGCTTCGCGACTGGTGAACGGGTCGCTTCAGCCCTTTCATCGCCTCGAGACCGCCCTGGCCGAATTCAAGGCCGCCGAGGCGGCCTTGCTGTTCAATTCGGGCTATCACGCGAACCTGGGCGCCCTCGGTTCCCTGACCGAAACCGGCGACGTCGTCTTCTCCGACGAACTCAACCATGCCTCGATGATTGACGGCATCCGCCTGGGCAAGGCGAGGCGGGTGATCTATCGGCACCATTCGATCGCGGACCTGAGGGAAAAGCTCGAGGCGGAACGGCGCGTTCGCGCTCCGGAAGCGGTCTTCTTGATCGCGACCGAGACGGTTTTTTCCATGGACGGGGATCTTTGTCCCCTGGAAGAATTGTTGGAATTGGCCGAGACCTATGACGCCTGGCTCTACCTCGACGAGGCCCACGCGACGGGCGTTTTCGGAGAGCGGGGCGGCGGCTTGTCCGAGTCCTTTCGTGCCCGCCCCGGTTTCGGCGAACGAGTGATTCAGATGGGGACCCTGGGCAAGGCCTTGGGTTGTTTCGGGGCCTATGTCGCCGGTTCGCGCGATTTGATCGATTACTTGGTGAATCGTGCCCGCCCCTTCATCTTCACCACGGCGCTACCGCCAGCACTCGCCGAGGCCGCCCTCGAGGCTCTGAGCCTCGTCGCCGCGGGCGACGGGCGCCGCAAGGCTCTCGCGGCGCGGATGGCGCAACTGCAGGCGCGGCTCGACGAAAATCGGAGCGGCCCCGCGCTTAGCGTCGTTTCCCCGATCCTGCCCATCGTGGTCGGAACGCCGGAAAGGGCGCTGCGGTTGAGCGCGGCCCTGCGCGAGGCGGGATTTTGGATCAGCGCCATTCGTCCCCCGACGGTTCCGGAAGGCACTGCTCGGTTGAGGTTGACGCTGATGGCGACGCATACCGAGGAAGACGTCGATCGTTTGGCGGAATGTTTGCTTCGAGAGATCGTGGAGAAAAGGGATTAAGGAACTATGGCTGGTTTGTTCATCACCGGTACCGACACCAATGTCGGCAAAAGTCTCGTGACCGGGGGCATCGCCGCCTACTTGCGCGAGCATGGCGTGGATGCCGGCGTGATGAAGCCCGTCGAGAGCGGCTGCCTTTCCGGCGCCGTTTCCAGCGATTCGGCCTATCTCAAGAAGATCTCGCAATCCTCCGACGATCTCGACTTGATCAATACTTACGCTTTCGAGGCTCCCCTGGCGCCCGGCGTGGCGGCGGCCATGGAAGGCGTCGAGATTTCCTTCGACCGCATCCTGGAATCCTATCATCGGCTGGAGCTCTTGCATTCGACGGTGTTGGTGGAGGGTGCCGGCGGACTGCAAGTTCCGCTGGGGCCGCGTCGCAACGTCGCGGACCTGATCTTGGCCTTGCGTTTGCCCGTCCTGCTCGTCGCGCGCATGAGTCTCGGTACCCTCAATCACACTTTGCTTTCCCTCGATTACCTCGAAAGGCGGGAAATTCCTGTCGTCGGAGTCGTTTTTAATTGCACCGAGGAGAAGCTGGATCCTTCGTCGAAACATAACCTGCAGACTTTTGCGGAGTGGAGCGACGTTCCGATTTGGGGGATGCTGGGGCACGTCGCCAAGACGCGGGATAGGCGCGAGATCTTGGGGAAGATTCGGGTAGGGCTCGGCGCGGCCTTGGAGCATTATTTCAAGTTTCAAAGCCTGGGGGAGTCGTATTTCCACGAGGGCAACAAGATGCTTCCTCGCAATAAATCTTAAAACCTCTTTACCTCCAATTTCCATCAACTCATGCCATTAACCCATTCCCCCTCCCCGAATCCGCGGGGATCGAAATTGGCATGGGTTGATGGAAATTGGAGGAGGGGAAGAAGAGGGGATAAATAGAAAGAGGGAACCCCTATGGGATTCCCCCTTTCCTCTTCCAGGTCCAAAAGTCTCTTAGTGCAGGGCGTTGGCGTCGGTCACCACGGTGATTTCTTCTTCGTCCTCGGTGAGCGCCGCCGGCGTTTCTTTAAATCCCAATTCACGTTCGAAAACCCGCGCGATTCCGTCGGCGCAGGAATGAATCTTGTCGCCCCGATCCACCGCGCTTTTAGGGCAACGAAGTCCACGCAATTGCTCGTAGACGAGGCGCTGGTCGACGCCCGTGCTCAGGCAAAGACTGAGTAACCGCGAAATCGCCTCGGTTTGGGTATTGGCGCAGCTACCGCCCGATCCCAGCGCCGCCCGAACTTCGTAAGGCCCCTGTGCATCGCGGGCGAAACTGACGTGCAAGGGCCCGCAGCCGGTTTGGATGAGGCGCGAAGTGGCTTGCAGGACTTCCGGTCTTTCCCGCGGCTTCAAGCCGGGGGCCGAAATAGAAGTTTCTTGAACTCCGAGAATGGCGGCAGCCAACGAATCGGCCGGCGGATCTATCGCCTCCGGTTCTTCGGGAAAAATAGGGAGGGCTTCGATTTCAGCGGTTTCGATTTCCTCTTCGGGGGTTTCGACGGGCTCCGCCGAAAGGTCTTCCAGGCTAAGTACCAAGGAAGCGGCGGAGGCTTCGGCGGCGATCGGTTCGAGGATCGTCGCGATTTCTTCTGTTTCCACCGCTTCGGTCTCGATTTGGGAAGCTTCTTCCTCGAGCGAGGCGATTTGGGGAATTCGGAACAACATCAATCCGCATTCGAGAGCGGAGACCAAGGCGGCGTTCAGTTCGGCCAAACCAGGATTTTCGCCCAAGGTCAGCGAGCCGGGCAGGGGGCGATGGCAATATTTCTGAACCGAGCCGATCATTTTCAAGGGCCATTCGGGGGAAATCTCCTCGCGTTTCGCGAACAGGCGTCGCAAGGGGCGCGGCGCGGATTCGGCATGGCGAACGCTGCCTTTTTCGAGGATCTCCGCCTCGATTTCCGGAGACCAGACTTGGCGTTTTTGGGCGATTTGCTTCAATAAAGCATTGGGGATGCCCGCCTCGACGAGCGTCTCGATGGGCGAAAGCCCGGGGCTCACTTCGGCCAAATCGGCCAAGGCCGGCTCGACGACCACGTCGAGGATTTTATTCCCCGCCAGGGAAGGATGGGCTTGTTCGGCCTCTTGGTGGATGAAACGGAAGAGTTTTTCCGCGAGCACGACGGCGTCCTCGCTGTCGTAGGGAATTCCGAGCTTGAAGAGCAATTCCGCGAAGCCCATCACGCCGAGGCGGGGCAAGGCTGATGCCGTTTTGGGCGCGAGGGCCGGGTCTTGGTCTTCGGCTCCGGCCAAGCTTAAATTGGATAGAAAATGCAGGGCGCTTCGCACGATGCGGCGCAGCTTGCTCCAGTCGACGTCGACGGAGTTGCCCACGATGGATAAATTAAGCGAGCCGAGACTGCCCCCCTCGTATCGGCTTAGCGCGGGAGTGCCGCCAGGATGGCCGGCCTCCGGATTGCCGAGGCGGGAATAACAGCTGGCGCCGTAGGCCTTGTCGATGGAGACCAGGCTCGGCTCGCTTTTCTTCCAGGTCATTTTCAAAACTTTTTCGTAGGATTCCTCGGAGACGAGACCCGCATCGTCTTCCGCCGCTCCGAAGCCCCATTCGAAGCGGAACTTCGGATAATATTTTCCGGAAAGCGCTAGGGCGGCGATGTCGTCGGCCTCCGGATGGTCCAGGCGCAGGCGAAGCGGGATGCTTTGCGGAAATTCCATTTCTCCCGGCAGGGCCATGACGGCTTTTTCGACGCCCTGAAAAAAATCCTCGAGCAAGGCCGTCGCCGGACGACCTTTAATCGACGGGTTTTCGAGGTGGAAAGCCACTTCGGCGCCGTCCTTCCACAGGCGGGTC
>JAIOPF010000087.1 GCA_021414045.1 Deltaproteobacteria bacterium
TCCCCTTTCTACCCCAGACAAAATTGCTCGAGGAGGATTACGACGCCTTCGGGAGGGATCCGGAATTCGAGCAGATGCTCAAGCCCTTCTTCGATTTCATGTATTACAAGTACTGGCGGGTGCAGACCCACGGCGTCGAAAATATCCCCAGCACCGGACGCGCGCTGCTGGTCGGCAATCACTCCGGCACCCTGCCCTGGGACGGCTCGATGATTCGGCTGGCCGTCACCAACGACCACCCCGCCGGACGCGACGTGCGATTCTTGGTCGAGGACTTCGTTTACTATCTCCCCTTCGTCGGAACCATGATGTATCGCATCGGCGGAGTCCGCGCTTCGCAAGAAAACGCCGAGCGCTTACTCAACACCGACCATCTCGTCGCGGTCTTTCCCGAGGGAGTCAAGGGCTTGGGCAAGTATTTTTCGCAGCGCTACCACCTACAGCGGTTCGGCCGCGGCGGTTTCATCAAGCTCGCCGCCCGCACCGACAGCCCCATCATTCCGGTGGCCGTGATAGGAGCGGAAGAAATCCATCCGCTGCTCTATAAGTCTTCCTTGCTCGCCAAACCCATGGGCATCCCCTACGTGCCCTTCACGCCGACCTTGCCATGGTTGGGTCTCTTCGGTTTCGTCCCGCTTCCCTCGAAATGGTCGATCTATTTCGGCAAGCCCATCGACCTGAGCGCCTACGGCAAGGAAATCCTGGACGACGAGCTCGAGGTGCACCGCACCAGCGAACGCGTGAGGCAGACCATCCAAAATTTAGTGACGGATGCGCTGAAGACTAGGCGCAGCGTGTGGTGGGGTTAAGCGGCGAAGGCCAGGATTTATCATCACCTGCTCAAGGAAGGCCCCCCATTCCGCCTCGACCGCGCTTCGAATCCTTTTCATCCGCGGCAACGGCGGCTTCTTCTTCCGCGGCGATCACAACCTCCTCGGTCTCAGCGCTGGTATCTTGAACGCGCACACGATACCTGGGCTCAACATATTCTGTAAGTTCGTGCGAAGGACTATCGGCCGGTGGCGGCAAACGCGGCTCGTCAAAATCAACCTCCCGACTCGCGATAGTTCCCCTCTTGACGATGCCATTTGGGTGAAATTCGACTTTACCGGTGAAGATGGCTTCCCCTTCCACCGTTTGCAATGGCGTGGACTGCCTTAGGTGGACTTCCTTTAATTGGCCATTTGAAAAGAACTCAAGAACGACAGCATGTTTTTTTTTGTAATAGGTAGTTTGGGCAGCGGTGCTAAGGAGCAATACAAGGCCTTCGCCACTCAATCCTATTAAAGGATCGTCTAAAAGCATGGCAAGTATTCCTGCGCCAACTAAACCACTTGCGGACGCAAGTTTCAACGCATTCATGAAAACATCAGAATCGATGGCAGAATAAATACGACCTAATGCTTCCCTCCAAGTCATGCTTTCTGAATGAACCATGATCCCATCAATGAGGCGTTCGCTTCCTAGCTTGACTCTTTTGGGAACTCCGTTCTCATGAAATTCAAGGACGACGTCCTCGGGCATTAGGGGGAATTCCTTGATCCTTTTCTCAGCCATCCGATAAGGTCCAAGATGGGACCCTTCCGATCCTTCTCGGACCGGTGGAAGCTTAAACTGATCCAGAGCGCGGCTTTTCTTATATTTCATCGCTAGCCAAGTGACGAGCGAACCGGCTCCGAAGGCTCCCAAAATTTGCAACAACGAAACGGCCGCGCCCGACACGGTTCCGTCGGAGGCATGAGCGTGACCTGAATCCAATAGAGTGGCCAACCCCGCGCTGGTGGCGGCAAGGAGCAAGAGGGGACTAGCTCTGCCCGCCGGTCCGCGCCAGCGGCGGGCGGTATCGCCGATTTCAGTTTGGGTGGCGACCCCTCCTTCCATGCTGTTTCCCGCGGCGTGGGGATTACTTTTTAACCGATAAAACCCGCCGCCGATGGAAACCAATTCCTTACGGTCGATTTTCCGATAACTTTCCAAATCCGACAATAAATAGCCCTCGTGGAGGGGGTCTTGCGGATCGTCGACGAAATCAATCGCCTGTCCCTTTTTGAGGATTTCTAGAGCCGCTCCTCGATCTCCCGAAACAACGGCTTGGATCAAGGCCTTGGAGAATCGCATCGGATAGTCCCCGCCTGCATGGGATACAAAAGGAACAATCCAAGTCTCGCGGGAGCTGCGATGGAGTTCGTCGATTTCCTCCGGGGTCATCATCGCTAGTAAACTCTCCGCCTGTTCCTCGAATTTCGGGTGTCCCGACTGGAGCCACTGAGGCAGGGTGTGGAACTCACTAGGATCCTTGTCCCTGAAGGCCGCCGATAATAAGTCAAAATAAAGATCGGACTGAATAGATTCGCCCAAGAGAAGGTTGGAGAGGACCTCTTCCGGCGAGAAAATGCTTTCCTTGGTCAAGGAACCCAGCTCAATCAGTCTCAAGTTTTGGCTTATGGAATCATAAATAATGTTGTGCCCTTGAAGAAAACCAACGTCGCGAAGGCTAAGTCCGGAGCGGGACACTTCTTTCATCATTTGCCAGGCCTGCTGGATGTATTCGACGCGAAGCCCTTCATCCTTGAGAACGGCCGCTTCCAACTCCGAGGATTCGAGCCCCCGCAAGCGCTCCATCACCGCAATATCCCCGACGGTTGCATACAGTCGAGGCAAATGCCGGGCCGCTTCGGGCTTGAATTGCAGGAGCGCTTGGTGGGCCTCGATATCCGCTCGCGATTTTTTCGCGACCAGGTCCAGTTCATTCCCCTCGATCCGCAAGGTTAAAAAATAGACCCCTTTATTTAATGGATCCATCGGGGGGCGCGTCGCGATATGATGGATGCCTTCGTCATGGGTTTTGTTTGTGGTGTAGACCGATCGAAGAATACTTTCGATGGTGTGGCGGAGGGACTCGACGAGGGACGCGAGAGCGTGTTGCGGAATGAGGTCGCTTGCGTGACTTTTCACCGCCATCGCGGCGACGGCCGTCAGGCTCACACCGATGAGACTTATCAATCCGCTGGCCTGGGGCCCAGCCCCTCTCGTCACGCCGGCGAAAGCCTCGCTGGCGGATAAAACGGTGGACAATCCCGCACCCGCGCTCATCAGCGCCAACAAAGGTCCGCCCCCCATGCCGCCCCGATCGCGCTTCGCAGCCTTTTCATCCGCGGCAACGACAGCAGCTTCTTCTTCCGCGGCGATCAAATCCTCGTCGGTCTCAGCGTTGGTATCTTTCACGCTCACACGATACCTGGTTTCAACAGGTCCTGTAAGTTCGGGTGGAACACTATCGGTAGGTGGCGGCAAATGCGCCTCGTCAAAATCAACCTCCCGTCTCGCGATAGTTCCCCTTTTGACAAGGCCATTGGGGTGAAATTCGACTTTACCGGTGAAGACGGCTTCTCTCTCCAACGTTTTCAATGGAGTGGGCTTCCGAAGGTGGACTTCCTTTAATTGGCCATTTGGAAAGAACTCGAGAACGACCGCTTGTTTATTTCTGTAATAAGCGGTGTAGGCAACGTGACTGAGGAGGACGCCAAGGCCAATACCACTAAATAATGCGGCGTTGG
>JAIOPF010000214.1 GCA_021414045.1 Deltaproteobacteria bacterium
TCCCTGCTTTGTAAAGAGGAATGTTGCGATCTTGGCCCATTCTTTCGACACCTTTCATTTGACGCTGGTGGAAGTAAAACTTAGGATGTCCCGATTATTCTTTCAACCGTTCTTCACGGGCTTGGCGTAAAAGGGAGATTCTATGGCGGAAGTAATATCTATGAACAAACGCGGTTGCAGCATCGGATTTTATATCGGTGCCGCTTTGCTTATCGCCCTTATGCTGTCGCGGGGATTCGTGGTCATTCCCGCCGGTTATATCGGCGTCAAAAGCCTATTCGGGAAAGTCGATCCGGATATCCTGCCTTCCGGCATGCATGTCATCAATCCCTTCGCCGCGGTCGAAAAAATGAGCGTCCGTACCCAAGAGCTGACCGAGGAATCGGTGGTTCCGTCGCGAGAAGGCTTGTCGGTGAATCTCGACGTCACCTTGCTCTACGCCTTGGTTCCCGAGAAGGCCGCCGAAGTTTACCGCACCATCGGACCGGACTACGGACAGGTCGTCCTGGAACCGCAGTTTCGCTCGATGATCCGCGGAGTCACCGCCGGTTATGACGCAAAGGCGCTTTACACCTCCGAGCGCGAGGTGATCGCCAATGAAATGCTGACGCACCTCGAGCCCTTGCTGGCCTCCCGGGGCATTCGCGTCGAGAAGATCCTGTTGCGCTCGATGACGCTGCCCCCCATCCTTTCCCAGGCCATCGAAAAGAAGCTCGAGGCCGAACAGCAAGCCGAGCAGATGAAGTTCGTTCTCGATCGCGAACGGCAAGAGGCCGACCGTAAAAGGGTGGAGGCGGAGGGCGTCGCCGACTTCCAAAAGAAGGTGGCGGAGGGACTGACCGATTCCTACCTGAAATGGAAAGGCATCGAAGCGACCGAAAAATTGGCGGGAAGCACCAATTCGAAAATCGTCATCATCGGCGCGGGCAAGTCGGGTTTGCCGGTCATTCTCGGATCGGAGAGCGGCCAGGGGCAGTAGGAGAGGTTAAGGAGCGTAGGGAATGAATCCGAAAAAGTCGAAATGGGTCCTGCTGCTGGCGGGGTTCTTGTGCCTTGGGAGCCTGCCGCTCTTCGCGGCTGAATTGTCGGTGGATGAATTCAGCGCCAGCGAGTCCGGCACCTTTCCGAAGAATTGGAAGACCTATCCTTTTCATTATGGAAAGGCCGAAAGGGTCTACAAAGTCGGCTCGGACGGGGGGCGCCAAATCCTAAAAGCGGAAGATTCCGAGGATCTCTCGATTCCGATTTTCAAGGATTTCCAATGGGACACCGACAAATATCCCTATTTAAAATTCCGTTGGCGGGCCCAGAAGATTCCCGCGGGCTCCCGCGAGACCAGCAGGGACACGAATGACAGCGCCTGCGCGGTTTACGTCGGTTTTGGGCGTACTAGCGCCTTGAAGTACGTCTGGAGCGCCGCTTTGGAGAAAGGTTCCTTTTGGGCGAAGAATCCTGGGAAATTCTACATTATTTCTAAAGAAACGGGATCCGCTTCCCAGGGCCGCTGGAAAGAAGAAACGGTCATGGTCGCGAACGACTATGAAAAATATTTCGGGAGGAAGATGGAAAGACATCCCTCCGGAGTCGGCGTCATGACCGACGGCAACGCCGTCCATCAACCGGCCGCTTGCGACTATGCCGATTTCCGGATTTCCTCTGAGCCTTAAGTCCTAAGAAACCAGTCGATGCACCGTTTCGCGCACCCCGTAGGCGACCGGGATCTCGCCGCTATCTCCCCCACCTTCGAAAAAACCTTCGCCCGATTCGGATTCGTCATAACCCGATTCGGCTCGGGATCGGCGTTTCGATGCGGCCGGGTAGGATTCGGCTTGGTTGCGTTTCTGGGAGACCTTTCGGATCAATTCCCATCTAGCTTTGAAGAAGGCTTCCTTCAGTTCTTCCTTTTCCGCGCCCTTGGCGTCCCGATAGCGCGATTGGCTTTCCTCGACACGTTTTTGCAGGGCTTGGCGCCCGCTGTGCAGGGGGGAGACGCGTCGCACCGTATGAAAGTTGGGCGAGTTTTCGGGTTCGAGGTAGTTTTCCAGCAGGTCGGCCACGACTTTTTTGATCCGCTGCGTTTTTCCGGCCAGCAGGTACTGCAGGGTGCTCAGGCTGAAATGGAATTCTTTTTTCCCCAAGTCTTCTCGCAATTGCAGCGCCACCTGCCGACGCGTGATTCCTGGATGGCTTTGCAGCAAGCGTTCCACTTGATTCGGGACCTCTTCCGCGGAGACGTAATGGTTCCACTCGAGCGGGCCGCCTTCTCCGGAGTTCACGTAGTCGGCGACTCTTTCCGAGGCATCCAGGCCGTCGGCTTGGAGCAGCTGTTGCAGCGTATCGAAGATCACCTTCCGGGTCTTATGGGTCTTTCCCTCCAGGACGGATTGCAGCGAGCTGAGGTGGTAGACGTAACCCTTCGCCTGCAAAGTCTGTTGAAGCCGCAGCGCGAGTTGCCGCTTGGAGAGGCCGCGATGCTTCATTAAATAGGCGTCGGCCCAGGGGGAGAGATCGCCGACCTCGATTTTTTGCACTTCCTGTCCGCCGTTGGCCTCGGTTTCCTTGAGAAAGGCCTCGATGGAGCCGCGGTCCGAGAGACCGTCTTCTCGGAAATAACCGAGCAGCTCTTCTTCCAGGACTTTGCGGACTTTCTGGGTCTTGCCGGAAAGGGCGGCTTGCAAGGTTTCGAGACCGATGGAGATGTTCTTCTTTTGCAGGCTCGCGCCAAGTTTGAGGGCCAGTTTGCGGCGGCTCAGATCCTTGTGACGGAACAGATAGGCGTCGGCCATTTGATTGAGAAAAGCTGGAGGGACGTACAAGGAATCATCGTTCGAATTCTCCAGAGCCGCTTTTTGGCCTTGAAAGGTTTCGATCAGGTTTTTGGAGCCCGAGACGGGATTCGACTCTATCCATCCGAGCAGGGTTTTTTCGAGTGGCTCCGGGATGTATTCGATGCTCCCTAAGAGCTGACGCTTTAA
>JAIOPF010000215.1 GCA_021414045.1 Deltaproteobacteria bacterium
CAATCATAGTCCTTCTTGATCGCCCAAAGCAGCGAACGGAACATACGCCCGCCGTCCAAGGGAAAGGCCGGCACCAAATTGAACAGGGCCAAAAGCAAGTTCATGAATCCCAAGTAGTAAAAGATCAGCTCGAGCCCTCGATTGATCTCGTGCGCTTCGGCGAAATGTCGGAGAAAGAAAAACACCAACGCGAGGCCCCCGCTGGCCAGGGGCCCAACCGCCGACATCAGGAACTCGACGCGCGGCGACACGGCCTCCACGCGCATTTCGGCGACGCCACCGAAAATGAACAAGGTGATTCCGTCCATGGGAAGTCGATAATGCCGACCGACCAGGGAATGGGCCAATTCATGGAATAGGATGGAAAGAAAAAGTCCTATCGCCGCCACGAAAGCCATGGCCCAGTAGGCGCTGGTCGGCATTCCGGGATGGTTGACCGGAAAATACCCGCTGGCCAAGCTATAAGTGACCAAGAGCAGGATGAAAAACCAGCTCAAGTCGATACGGATGGGAAATCCGAAGAGACGAAAAATTTCGACGCGCTTGCCGAACATGACCTTCCCTTTCCAGAGCATCATAAACCATAAGAGCCATGATGCGGCGAGTCATTTTTCCTAAAAATATCAGTAACTTGTCTTTTAAATTTCCGAGGCGTACGATGGGAGCATCTGGGGTGCCTCATGCCACGAAGGATTTTGGAAAGCTTTGAGGTCTCGAACCTTTCCATCCTCGATCCCGAGGGAAGGGCGGACCCGCAACTCGAACCGTCCCTGCCGACGGCCAAACTTAAGCAAATTTTCGAAGACATGCTCCTGCTCCGGGAATTCGACGTCCGCGCCATCGCCATGCAACGCCAAGGGCGCATGGGCACCTACGCCCCTTCGACCGGACAAGAAGCCGTTCAAATCGCCGCGGGCGCGGCACTGAACCCAACCGACTGGGTGGTTCCTTCCTTTCGCGAACAAGGCCTGCTGCTCAGCCGCGGCGTGAAGGCCTCGACGATGTTTTTGTTCTTCATGGGAAGCGAGGAAGGCAATCGGCTCCCACGAAAACTGCGCTCCCTTCCCTATTGCGTGCCTTGCGCCACCCAGGTCTTGCATGCGGTGGGCATAGGCATGGCGGCGAAACTGAAAAAAGATCCGGTGGCGGTGGCGACCTTCTTCGGCGACGGCGCCACGAGCGAAGGCGATTTTCACGAGGCCTTGAATTTCGCCGCCGTCTATCAAAGTCCCAACGTCTTCCTATGCCAGAACAACCAATGGGCGATTTCCACTCCCCGCAGCGCCCAGACGCGCAGCGCCACTTTGGCCCAGAAAGCCATCGCCTACGGATTCTCCGGCCTGCAAGTGGATGGAAACGACGTCCTGGCCGTCTACAGCGCGGTCGACGCCGCGGCGAAACGGGCGCGGGAAGGCGGAGGCCCAAGCCTGCTGGAATGCATGACCTACCGATTGGGCGTCCACACCACCTCCGACGATCCCGGACGCTACCGCCCCGCAACGGAGCTCGAAGCCTGGATTCCCAAGGACCCCATTGACCGCTTTGAAAAATACCTTTTGGCCAAGGGATTACTCCAAAGCGACGATAGGGCCCGCCTGACGGCGGAGATCGGCGACCGCCTCAAAGCGGCGGCCACCGAGGCCGAGGAAATCTGCCGCAATCTCACGCCCGACGAAATGTTTACCTACATGTATGCCGATATCCCGGATTTCCTGCGGCCGCAGCGCGAGGAAGTCTTGGCCCAGAGCATCGCCATCGACGGCGACGGGAGGGCCCATGGATAAGCTCACGCTGGTCCAAGCGGTCAACCGCGCCTTACAACTATCGATGCAGGAAGACCCCGACGTCATCCTTTTGGGACAGGACATCGGAAAATCGGGAGGCGTTTTCCGCGCCACCGAAGGCTTGATGGAGAAATTCGGTGTGGACCGGGTCATGGATACGCCGCTCGCGGAGTCGGCCATCGTGGGCTGCGCGGTGGGAATGGCGCTCTACGGACTCAAGCCGGTGGCCGAGATGCAGTTTTCAGGCTTCGCCTACCAGGCTTTCCACCAGATCGAACAGCACGTCTCGCGTTACCGAAACCGCACGCGCGGGGAATACCCATTGCCGATGGTGATACGCATGCCCTATGGCGGCGGAGTGCGCGCCTTCGAGCATCACTCCGAAAGCCGCGAAGCCTATTACGTCCATACGCCCGGACTTAAAGTCGTCGTCCCCTCCACGCCTTCCGACGCCTTGGGTTTGCTCCGAGCCGCCATTCGCGATCCGGATCCGGTCATTTTCATGGAACCGAAAAAAATTTACCGCAGCCTGAAGGAAGAAATTCCCGGCGATGGACCGATCCACCGGCTTGGCGAGGCAAAGGTGGTCCGTCCTGGTGAACAGCTAACCCTGATTTCCTACGGCGCGATGATGCCCGTGACCTTGGACGCGGCGGCGCAAATGGGCGCCGATTATTCCATCGAGGTCATCGATCTGCGAACGCTGAAACCCTTGGATGAGGCCAGCCTGGTCGCTTCGGTCCAAAAGACCGGTCGCGCCGTGGTCGTCCATGAGGCCCCGCGCACCCTCGGCATGGGGGCGGAGATTTCCGCTCTGCTCATGGAAAAAGCCTTGTTATCTCTCAAGGCTCCAGTGGCCCGTGTCACGGGCTACGACGTGCAAATGCCTTATTACCAGCTCGAGAACCATTATTTGCCGAGCGTCGCCCGGGTGGTCCAAGCGCTAAGGGACACTCTTTCCTATTAGAATTTTGTTTGTGTCCACGGGGCTAATGCGGGATCCTTGGAGCGAAGCCCGATATTGGGCCTGAGGTGCCAAATGCCGAAAGAATTTCGTTTCCCGGATTTAGGTGAAGGCGTCGCCGAAGGCGAGTTGGTGAAGTGGCTCGTCAAGGAAGGCGACGCCGTCAAAGAAGACCAGGATGTCGCCGAAGTCGAGACCGACAAGGCCTTGGTCTCCATTCCCTCGCCCACCTCGGGAATCGTCGAAAAACTTCACTATAAAGAAGGTGAAAAAATTCCCGTTGGGGCTACCTTGCTGACCTTTCGCGACGGCGAAGCCGCGGCTGCCGCCGAAAGCGCGAAGACGCCAGCACCCTCGCCCCAGGCCACAAATCCCCCGCCCTCGGTTGAGAAAAAGCCACAAGAGATTTCCCCGCCGCCCGCAAAAATTTCCGAGGCTCCCGCCGCCAAGCTCCCGGTCTTGGCGACGCCTCACACCCGAAAACTCGCCCGTGAAAAGGGTGTCGACATCGAAAAAGTCTCTGGCAGCGGCGAGCACGGCCGCGTCACCGAGGAAGACCTGATAAATTTCGCCACGGCTTCCGCGAAGCCCTCCCAACCGACGCCATTGCCCACAGCGAAGAGTCCAATTTCGACGGACACCGCCACGGAGGATTTCGAGAAGTTTGGTCCCGTGGAGAAAATATCCATCAAGGGAATACGACGAAAGATCAGCGAGCACCTGTTGAAAGCCGCGCATGAGACGGTCATGGTCACGCACATCGACGAGGCCGAAGTCGACTCGCTGTTGCAGCTGCGCAAGGAGAAGAAGAAGTTCGCCGAGGAACGCGGCGTCAAGCTCACCCTCCTCCCCTTCTTGCTGAAGGCCTGCGTCATCGCGCTCAAGAATTACCCCTATTTGAACGCCAGCCTCAGCGGCGACGAGATCGTGCTTAAAAATTATTACCACTTCGGCTTCGCCGTCGACACCGAAGCCGGACTCATGGTTCCCGTGATCCGCGACGTCGACCAAAAAAGCATCATGCGAATCGCCACCGAATTGGAAACCCTTAGCCAGCAGGCGCGCGACCGCAGCATTTCCCTCGACGACCTGAAGGGCCACAGTTTTTCCGTCACCAATATCGGCAGCATCGGCGGAAAGGCCTTCACGCCCATCCTGCATTACCCGGATTCGGCCATCCTCGGCCTGGGCCGCACCTACCAAAAACCCGTCGTGAAGGACGGGGAAGTGAAGATCGCCAGCGTTCTGCCGCTTTGCCTCACCTTCGACCACCGCGTCACCGACGGAGCCACCGCCGCGCGCTTCACCAACGAAGTCATCAAATACCTGAGCGATCCCGACCTGCTGCTGCTCGATGACGGAGAGGCTTAAGCCATGGTCGTCGGAGACCTCGCCGAATCCACCGAAGTCGCCGTCATCGGCGCCGGCCCCGGCGGCTATGTCGCCGCCATCCGCGCGGCGCAATTGGGCAAGGAAGTCACCATCATCAACGCCGAAGCCCTACCCGGCGGCGTGTGCCTATTACGAGGCTGCATCCCCTCCAAGGCGCTGATCGAAGCCGCCAATTTGCTGCACCGCATTCCTTACGCCGCCGAAATGGGCATCAAAGTGGAAGGCCTTTCCGTGGACTGGCCCGCCTTACAAAAATGGAAAGATGGCGTCGTGCAAAAACTAGGCAAGGGGGTCGAACAGCTCTTGAAACAAAACGGGGTGAGAACGCTCGCCGGATCGGCTACTTTCCTGGACGCGCACACCCTCGAAGTCCAGACCAGCGAAGGGCTGCGACGCGTTGCCTTTGAAAAAGCCATTCTCGCCACGGGCAGCCGCCCGCGCAGCCTACCCAGCCTGGAATTCGACGGTAAAAATGTAATCTCTTCCGACGAGGCCCTCAAGCTCGCGGAAATCCCAGCTTCGCTGCTCGTCGTTGGCGGAGGCTACATCGGCCTCGAGTTGGGCGAAGTCTACGCCAAGTTGGGTAGTCGCGTGATTCTCGTCGAGGCCCTGCCCGAGCTTCTTTCGGGCACCGATCCCGCCCTGCTGCGTCCCGTGAAGAAAAAACTCGCGGAGCTGAAAATGGACATCCGCCTGGAAACCCAAGTCCAAGGTTTCACGACGAATGGCGACGGACTGGAAGTCCGACTCAAAGGAAAAGACGGAACCGAATCCACCGTCTCCGTCTCCAAGATTTTAGTGGCGATAGGCCGCGCGCCCAACAGCGAGGGCTTGGGGCTGGAACGGGCCGGCATCCGACTCGACGCCAAGGGTTTCGTCTCCGTCAACGCCAAGCAAGAGACCAGCTCTCCCCATGTCTACGCGATCGGAGACGTGGCGGGAGGCATCCTCCTCGCCCACAAGGCCAGCCGCGAAGGCCTAGTGGCCGCCGCGAATATCGCGGGCCATGCCGAGGCCTTCGACAACCAGGTGCCCGCCGTCATCTTCACCGACCCCGAGATTGCCTACGTCGGCCTTTCCGAAGCCCAGGCCAAGGAACGCGGCATCGAGACGACGAGCGGCATGTTCGGCTTCGGCGCCAACGGTCGCGCGCTGACGATGAATGAGACGGAAGGATTCGTGAAGGTGATCGCCGAAAAATCCTCGAAACGGATCTTGGGCGTGCAGATGGTCGGCCCCCATGTCTCGGATTTGATCTCGGAAGCGACGCTGGCCCTAGAGATGGGCGCCTTCATCGACGACCTAGAGCTCACCATCCACCCACACCCGACATTGAGCGAGGCCCTGCACGAAGCCGCCGATGGCGTGCTGGGAATGTCCATCCATCGGTATCAGAAAATACAAAAGGATAAATAAATTTTATTAGCCCCAAATCTGTCCGAAAAAGGAACCGACGCTTTGCCTGGCGCTATTCATCGCCTGCGGAACGTCATGGCGCAAAAAGGTCTGAATTCCATCCGAGAGGCTTTTAGCCGTATCCAAGGGATGCAGAACCACTTGGGTGACCTTTTCGAGGTTACGAGTCCGGTTTTGTTGATCCACATAGGACGGGGGATTGGTGCTCAAATACTTCGAATGAAGTTCGCGGGCCGCCTGGTAATACTTAGTCTGGTCGACGCTGCCACCATGCGGAGCCGCATGGCAGGCGTCGGCAACCGCGAATTTCTCGCGCTCCGAAAGTTCGGCTCCCTCTCCTCTGGATGCCACTTGCTCTTGAGTTAATTGCGCTCGGCATTCCTGCGTTTGTCGAATTCCAGTGAGATTTGCCATTTCGTTACCCCTTATAGAATTTGCCATTGCCTCGACGGATACTAATTGCAGGAGTAATGCCAAAAGACATCTAACCGAAAATATTGGAGTTTTTCCGAAACGGGCTCCATTTTTACCTTATAGATTCCATTCAAACGTTTAATTTAACGCAGGTAAAATAAAAAGCGGCGCGTCCTAAAGAAGACGCGCCGCTTTGGAAAAGAGGCTGGCGACGAACTAAATCCCGCTCCGCTTTGCATTGAAGTGCTCGAAGCGGTTCAAGGCATTGAGATAAGCCTTGAGGGAGGCCTTGATGATGTCAGTATCCATCCCAACCCCCCTCACCTCGCGCCCCTGGTCTTTCA
>JAIOPF010000247.1 GCA_021414045.1 Deltaproteobacteria bacterium
CGTGTCCGGACTCTTGCAGCATGCGAGCCGCTCCCAATAAGGTTTGAGCGGTCAAGCGCTTGGCTTCTTCGGGCTTAAGTCCAGAACGCATGCCGCCTTCGATCATCCCAATGGCCAATTCATAGACGAAGGCGGGGCCGCTGCCGCTTAAGCCCGTTACCGCGTCAAGTTCGGCTTCGCGGGAGACGAAGGCGACCTCGCCGAGGACGCTTAAGATTTTTTCGACGGATTTCCGGGTCGCGGAAGGGGTGTTTTTGGGCAAAAAAACGCCGGTCATCCCAGAGCCGAGAAGGGCGGGCGTATTGGGCATGAGCCGTACCAATGCCGGACCTCTTCCCAAGTGGAAACGCAGGCTGCGCGTGGAAATCCCGGCCATCATCGAGAGCACGGTGGATTTCGGAGAGAGGTGCTTGGCCAGGGGCGGAAGGAGTTCCGCGGCGTGAAAGGGCTTGATACCGAGCCAGATCCAACGGCAGCGGGCGGCCAGTAGGCGGTTATCGGTGGTGCCGTCTACTTTGAGTTCCCGGGAGAGTTTTTCGACAGCCTCCGCCGAGCTTCGGGAGATCAAGATTTCTTCGGGATGGGCCAGGCCCGAGCGCAAGAGCCCTCTCAGGATGGCCTGGGCCATTTTTCCAGCACCGAGGAAACCGAAGCGATAATGTTTTTTTAGGTTTTTCATAGTCTCGGTCCGAAGAGCGCGGTGCCGACCCGGACAAGGGTGGCGCCCTCCTCGATGGCGACTTCGAAATCCTGGCTCATTCCCATCGAAAGCTCCGTCAAGGGCTCCTCAAAGAAGCCGGTCCGGCCGCATTCGTCAAGCAGGGATTTCAATTCCCGGAAGTAGGGGCGAGAGGCTTCCGGGGTTTCAAGCGGTGGTGGGATGGTCATCAAGCCCCTCCAGCGAATGCCGGGCAGTTCTGAAAAAAATTTCAGCTGCTCTCGAAGGGCTTTCGGATCCAAGCCGGTCTTGCTCGCTTCGCCGCCGAGGTTGATCTCGATAAGGGCGTTTTGCCTTAGGCTGTCTTTTTCCGCGAGGCTGGAAACCTTCGCGGCTAGTTTTGGCGAATCGATGCTTTGCAACAGAGCGACCCGCCCCGCGACCCGCTCCGCCTTGTTGGTTTGCAGGTGACCGATGAAGTGCCAGCGAAGTTCCGCAGCTAGGGCGGGGTCTAAGCTCTCGATTTCGGATTTTTTGGCGGACCATTCCTGCACGTAGTTTTCGCCGAAATCTCGGAGGCCCGCCCGGGCGAGTTCGAGGATCTTTTTCGCGCTTTGACCCTTCGAAACGCCCAGCAGCGTGATGTTGCGTGGGTCCCGTCCTGACTTTCGAGAGGCTTGGACGATCCGGGATTGAATGAGGGATAGTCTGTCTTGCAATGGGCGCATGCCCCCTCCCTTAGCGCGATCGAACACATTTGGCCAGAGCCGGGTGAAGGGTTTTGTTGCCAAATATCAAGGCTTTGTGTAGCTTGGCCGGCATGTTCCGTCTGCGGAGAATTCTGCAAATCATGGCACCTATCCTGGCGTTCGCGCTCCTGGCTTGTTTCGGAGGGGTGAAGAAGACCGGGAAGGTCGTCGATTACAAGCCTGGTCGAGTGATCACCAAACGGGGCTTTTATGAGGTCGGAGATCTGCCTTCCTCTTGGTACCGCATCAAACTGGACATCGCCGCCATCAATTTTCGTAACGACGAGTTCAAGAGCACCCTCAGTACCGACGCTTTCTGCGACCAAGCCTTCGACGACGCGCCCTTGAATGCCTTAACCCGTCACCTTTTCGCGGGCCTGCAAGACGTCAAAGTCGAGAAGGAAACTCCTTTTATGATGAACGACCGCGGCGCCTTGCGTACCTCCCTCAAGGCTTCCCTCGACGGGGTTCCTGTCCGCATCGAGACGGTGGTGGTCAAGAAGGACTGGTGTCTCTTCGATTTTTACCTGGTGAGTCCGCCGGAAAACTTTTCCTCCGCTTTGCCGGATTTCGAGAAATTCTATCAAGGTTTCCAGTTCACGGGGGAGATATAGGCCATGGCGGAGACTGTTCCTGTCAAATTGGGCGGAGTTAGCCTGACCATCGCCAAAGTCGGAAGTGGCTTTCTCAACTTGGTGGATTATCTCGGTGGGATCAGCCATCTGACGGCGCAATTTTTCAAGACCCTGATCCGTAAGCCATTTCCCCTCGCCGAGACGATCAAGCAATTCGAGGAGATCGGTATCAAGTCGGCCTCTCTGACCAACCTCATCGGGCTTTTCACGGGCTTGGTCTTGGCGGTTCAGTTCATCGTCGGCCTGAAGCGTTTCGGGCTTCAGCTCTATACTGGCCAGATCATCGGCATCGCCATTACCCGCGAGCTGGGCCCGGTGCTCACTTCCTTGATGATCGCCGCTCGTGTCGGTGCCGGGATCGCCGCCGAGTTGGGGTCGATGAACGTCACCGAGCAGGTTTCCGCGGTGGAGGCCATGGGAGCGGATCCGATTCAGCGCCTCGTGATTCCCCGCGTCGTGGCGACGACGCTCTGCGCCCCCATTCTCACCGTGATCGCCGATTTCATCGGCATCATCGGCGGCATGATCATCACGACCGCCGATACCGGAGTCGGCAGCCGTTATTATATCAATCAAATCACGACCACGGTCCAAATGATCGATTTCGGCAGCGGTATCGCGAAAACCTTCTTTTTCGGATTTTTCATCGGGATCATCGCTTGTTACCAAGGGTTGAGCACCCGGGGTGGGACCGAGGGCGTGGGGCGATCCACCACGTTGGCGGTGGTGTACAGCTCCATATGCATTTTCGTGTCCGACTTTTTCCTGACGAAGTTATTTTTGCTTTTCTAGGTGCCCATGGAGCCATTCATCCGTTTTGAAAAGATCCAGAAGGCCTTCGACGAGAAGGTGATATACACGGATTTAACCTTGGATATCCAAAAGGGGGAGACGATCACGATCATCGGCGGCTCGGGGACCGGCAAAAGCGTCATGTTGAAGCTGCTGTTGGTGTTGATGAAGCCCGATGCGGGGAAGATTTTTTTCGATGGAAAGAACGTCCTTGAGATCCCCAATGACGAGTTGATCACCGTGCGAAAAAGGGTTGGAATGCTTTTTCAAGGTGGCGCGCTTTTCGACTCCATGACGGTTTTCGACAACGTCGCTTACCCGCTTTACGAGCATTATAAGGACTACAGCGACGAGAAAGTCGCCAAGATCGTCCACGAAAAGCTGGAGGTCATCGGATTGCCGGACACCGCCGACATGATGCCCGCGGATCTCTCGGGCGGCATGAAAAAAAGGATCGCTCTGGCGAGAGCCATCGCGACGGATCCCGAGGTGATTCTTTACGACGAGCCGACGACCGGTCTGGATCCGACGAATACCAACCGGATCAACGACCTGATCTTAGACCTGCAAAAGAAATTTAAAGTCACCTCCCTGGTGGTGACCCATGACATGAACAGTGCCTTTAAAGTGAGCAACCGTTTAGCCCTACTCTACGACAAGAAGATCGAATTCATCGGTACCAAAGCGGAAATCGATAAATCCGACAACGAGGTCGTGAGAAAATTCATCGACGGGCAGATCGGGGAGTAAAGATGAAAGTCAAAGTTTCTCAACAAGTACGAGTCGGGATCTTCGTTTTGGTCGGGTTGCTCCTGTCCATGCTGGTGATTTTCCTGTTGGGCAACGGGTTGAACGTCTTCGAGCGCCAGTTTCACCTCTATGCCCGTTTCAAGGATATCAGCGGGCTGAGGCTGGACGCCCCCGTCTTTCTGGCCGGCATCCAGGTCGGCAAGGTCGAGGACATCGTCTTCCCGAAAGAGCTGAACCAGCGCGAAGTCATCGTGAAGCTCCAAATTCAAAGGAAATACCATGATCGGATGCGCGAGGACAGCCAGGTCAGCATCACCACCCAAGGATTGCTGGGCGATAAGGCCATTTTCATCACGATGGGCAGCCCCGAATACGCGGAGCTGAAGGACAACGAGGACTTGAAGGTAAAGCAGGCCCTCTCGCTCGAGGCCTTCTCCGAGAGCGGCCAGGAGCTCATCGACAACGTCACCAAGCTGTCCAAGAACATCAACGGGCTCGTCGACGACGTGAAAAATAAAGAGGGGATGGTCCACGCCTTGATTTACGATCCGGACGGCAAGAAAATCGTCAAGGACCTGAATCAAGTCACGGCTTCCGCCCAGTCGGTGATGCGCCAAGTCCAGTCCGGGAACGGGATGTTGCACGCTTTGATCTACGACCCCGTCCGCAAGGACATCGGGCAGGCCTTTTCCCAGACCGCCGAGAACTTGAAGGCGGCCAGCCATAATTTCAATTCGATGAGCGCCAAGATGGAGAAGGGCGAGGGGAGCATCGGCGGGCTGATCAACGACCCCACCGTCTATTATGACCTGATGACTCTATTGGGCAAAGCCAATCGCAATAAACTGCTTCGCACCGTGATTCGGGCCACCTTGGCGACGAACGAAAAGGACCTCATCGAAAAATAGCCGGTAGGATCCCTATTCTTGCATCCTCCCCAAGTATTACGTTGCGCGCCTTTCCCGCCATGCTATACTTTAACCAGGGAATACGCTGCGTTGTGTCACCTCTCCCCTTTGGAATTCTGGACCTGCTTTGACAACTCGATATCCGCGTCCCGACAAGGGAGCCAAACGATCATTTCCGCGCGTCGGAAAAGAAAGAGGAGGCTGTCGTATGACGTCCACATCGACCTTGATGGCTGAACTGCGCAACCTGCACGATGTCCGAAGTTATCAAGATCTGAATTGGGAAGGTAGCTTTGAAGAGTATCTAGAGATCGCCCGCCAAAATCCGAAGGTGCTTCGTTCCGCCTTTCAACGGGTCTACGACATGATCGTGGCCCAAGGCACCGAGGAATATAAAGAATACAAAAAGAAAATCGTCCGCTATAAATTTTTCGAGGATCCTTTCGAAAACGGGAAGGACGGCGTCTTCGGTCTCGACCTGCACCTGATGAAACTGGTGCACTTGTTCAAATCCGCGGCCAAGCGTTACGGAGCCGAGAAACGCATTTTCCTGCTCCATGGCCCGGTGGGTTCTTCCAAAAGCACGATCGCGAGGCTTCTGAAAAAGGGAGTGGAGAATTATTCCCGCACGCCGGAAGGCGCTCTCTACACCTTCAAGTGGGTCAAGCATCCTGGCACGGACACGTCGGCGATTTTCGGGAACGCCGACGAGATTCCTTGCCCGATGCACGAGGAGCCGCTGCGGCTGATTCCGCCGGAATTTCGCGGCAAGGTCCTGGACGAGTTCAGCAAGAATGGCAAGGGCGACCATAAGCTCGAGGTGGATGGAGATCTCGATCCCTCCTGCCGCTTTATCTTCAACTCGCTGCTGAGGATCTACGAAGGCGATTGGTCCAAGGTCATCGACAACCATATCCGGGTGAAGCGCTTGGTGCTGAGCGAGAAAGACCGCGTCGGTATCGGTACCTTCCAGCCCAAGGACGAGAAGAACCAGGATTCCACCGAGCTTACCGGAGATATCAATTATCGCAAGATAGCCGAATATGGCAGCGAGTCGGATCCCCGGGCCTTCAATTTCGACGGCGAATTCAACATCGCCAACCGCGGCATCGTCGAATTCATCGAGGTGCTCAAGCTGGACGTCGCCTTCCTCTACGACTTGCTCGGCGCCTCCCAAGAGCACAAGGTCAAGCCGAAGAAGTTCGCCCAAACCGACATCGACGAGGTGATCCTGGGGCATACCAACGA